>NZ_JASATC010000028.1:0-84790 GCF_038440135.1 Pseudomonas sp. OTU5201
GATAGCCACGGGGGACAACTCCGGTAGGGATCACTCTTGGCGCCATGATCGGCATTTCACCGAAGCGGCGACTTCCCACACCGACTTACTCGTATCCAAATACGTCGCCGTAGGCACCGAGGGACGAACACACTGTAGGGGCGAATTCATTCGCCCCTACACCAAAGCGCCCATATGAGACGCCGCAGGACACCCCCTCCCTGCACCACCCACGACAGATAAGTTCTGCGTGCGACTTGGTCGGTAGTCAGGCGATGTGTCTGGCACGCATCATTCGGGCGCCCGGGGCGGGGGCCTGCAGCAGTCCGACAGCCACGCGAGTCCGGAGAACGACAATAAATCCTGCTGTGGACGGACCCCTTCCATGATTCGACCCACCCCTTCCCTGCTGGCGGCGACGCTGCTGGCCGCCTCCCTCTTCAACACCCAGGCGAGCCTTGCCGCCGACCCGGAACGCTGCTCCACCGTGCATTTTGCCGACGTCGGCTGGAGCGACATCACCGTCACCACCGCCGTTACCCGCCATGTACTGAGCGAGCTCGGCTACATCACCAAGGTCAAGCGCCTGTCGGTACCCGACACTTACAAGGCCCTGGGCGACGGCAAGATCGACGTGTTCCTTGGCAACTGGATGCCAAGCATGGAAAACGACGTCCGTCCCTACCTGGAAAAAGGCACGGTGGAGAACCTCGGCGCCAACCTCATCGGTGCCAAGTACACCCTGGCGGTGAACCAGGCGGCCTGGGACGGCGGCGTGCAGAGCTTCGCCGACCTGGCGAAGTTCAAGCAGCAGTTGGGCGCGAAGATCTACGGCATCGAACCCGGCAATGACGGCAACAAGCTGATCGACAAGATGATCAAGGGCAACGCGTTCAACCTTGGCGACTTCAAGCTGGTGGAGTCGAGCGAAAACGGCATGTTGTCCCAGGTCAAGCGCGCCGAGCACCTCAACCAGTGGGCGGTATTCCTCGGCTGGGAACCGCACCCGATGAACAACCAGTTGAAGATGCATTACCTCGCCGGCGGCGACGACTGGTTCGGCCCGGATTATGGCGGCGCCACGGTCTACACCAACGTGCGCAAGGGGCTCACCCAGGAATGTCCGAACCTCGGGCGGCTGCTGAAGAACCTGAAATTCAGCCTGGCCATGGAGAACCACCTGATGGAGGCCATACTCAACCAGAGCACCAACCGCAGGCGCGAGGCCAAAGCCTGGCTGAAAGCCAATCCCGACACCCTGGCCGCCTGGCTGCAGGGCGTCACCGCGCGCGACGGCGGCCCGCTCCCGGTTGCCCTCGTCCAGGCCAAAGCACCGTGAAGCGGCGCATTCAGCGATATCCATAGGCCATGTCGTCGCGCAACATATGGACGTCGTAAACCGACAATTGCCAAGGCCTCAAGGCTTTATCGTTGAGTCACCCGATTTCGTCGCTGTCGGTTCCCGTGGATCGACAGACCGCGAGCACTCCGCTCCGGACCGAAGAACACAAGCGGCGGCCTCCCCCGAACATGAGGTCGGCCTAATAAGAAATTTCGGAAGTACGCGCACCTCGGACCGAGGTGCTGAACCCGCCCAGGGAATGGGTTTCGTAACACTGCCAGAGGGCTTTCAGGTTCTCGAAACATTGTTATCCACACAGGCAAGGCAGTCGGCATCACCAGGCTGAGCGTCGTTGAGCGCCGGTTCTGGCTCCATGTAACTGACCTGGATGTCTACTGAAGGGGAAATATCCCATGCAGTCTGGAAAGATCGTGGTTCAAAACCTCTACAAGGTTTTCGGGCAACAACCACAAGAAGCAATCGATTTACTCAAGCAAGGTTGGAGCAAGGAGAAGATCCTGGCTGAGCGCGGCGCCGTAATCGGTGTCAGCGACGTGTCTTTCAGCGTCAACGAAGGCGAGATCTTCGTGCTGATGGGCCTGTCGGGTTCGGGCAAGTCGACCCTGATCCGTCTGATCAACCGCCTGATCGAACCCACTGCCGGCGATGTGTTCATCGACGGCCAGAACGTCGCCAAGCTGCCCAAGTCGCAATTGATCGACCTGCGCCGCCGTGACATGAGCATGGTCTTCCAGTCCTTCGCCCTGATGCCTTCGCGCTGCGTGCTGGACAACGCCGCCTTCGGCCTGGAAGTGGCGGGCAAGAGCAAGAAAGAGCGTGAGAAGCGCGCAATGGAGGTGCTGGAGCAGGTTGGCCTGGCCAGCTTCGCCCACAAATATCCCCATGAGCTGTCCGGCGGGATGCAACAGCGCGTCGGCCTGGCTCGCGCCTTGGCGGTCGACCCTTCCATGATCATCATGGACGAGGCCTTCTCCGCGCTCGACCCGCTCAAGCGCCGCGAAATGCAGGACGTGCTGCTGGACCTGCAGAAGAAGCACAGCCGCACCATTATCTTCGTATCCCACGATATCGAAGAGGCCATGCGCATCGGTTCGCGCATCGGCATCATGGAAGGCGGCAAGCTGATCCAGGTGGGCACGCCCCAGGAGATCATCGAGAACCCGGCCAACGACTACGTTCGCAACTTCTTCAACACGGTCGACTGCAGCCGCTACCTCACCGCCGGCCAGCTCAAGTCCGACAGCGTTCCGCTGTTCGTGCACAACGGCAAGGCGCCGGACGCGCAGATGGTCTGCCAGAAGCTGCAATCGATGGACAAGCACTACGCCTTCATCGTCGACGAGAAGAACAACTTCCGCGGCTCCATCAGCCTGGAAAAGATCGCCCTGCTGGTCGAAGGCGGTCGCACCCTGGACCTGGAGCAGAACCTGCTCAAGCACATCGACCCGGTACCGGAGGACCTGCCGCTCGACAGTGTCATCCAGCGCCTGGTGATCAATGAAGGGCCGATCCCGGTGGTCGACCAGAGTGGCCGCTACAGCGGCGCGATCAGCAAAGGCCGCCTGCTGAGCCGCCTGCGGGGAGAATGACGATGAGCGAAAAACTGGATCTTGGCAGTTGGGTGAATGACGTCGTCCAACACCTGCTCGAAAACTACAGCGGCGCCTTCGAAAGCGTCGGCAATGTGGTCAGCGGCTTCTCCGAGCTGATCGAACGCCTCCTGATGTGGCCGCCGGCCTGGGTGCTGATTGCGATCTTCGTCGCCCTCGGCTTCTGGCGCATCGGTGCCAAGTTCGCCGGCTTCACCGCGGTCTCGCTGATCCTGATCGTGATGACCGGCTTTTGGGAGCAGACCGTGGTCACCCTCGGCCTGACCTTCTCCTCAACCCTGATCAGCCTGCTACTCGGCATCCCGCTGGGCATCTGGGCGGCCAGGAGCGAGCGCGTCGCGGTGGTCATCCGCCCGATTCTCGACTTCATGCAGACCATGCCGGCGTTCGTCTACCTGATTCCGGCGGCGATGCTCTTCGGCCTCGGCCGCGTACCCGGCATCATCGCCACGGTGATCTTCGCCATGCCGCCGGCCGTGCGCCTGACCGCGCTCGGCATCCGCCAGGTGAACAAGGAAATCGTCGAAGCCGGTCAATCTTTCGGCTGCACCAGTTGGCAACTGCTATACAAAGTGCAGCTGCCGAATGCCATGCCGTCGATCATGGCTGGGGTCAACCAGACGATCATGATGGCGCTGTCCATGGTGATCATCGCGTCGATGGTCGGCGCCGGCGGTCTGGGTAACGACGTGCTCGCCAGTATCCAGCGTCTGGACATTGGCCTGGGCTTTGAAAGCGGCATGGCCGTGGTACTGCTGGCGATCATTCTCGACCGCATCACCGAAAGTTTCGGGACTCGTCAAACCGCGACTCGTGGCAAGCCCTTCGGCTGGCTGAGCGCCAAGTTGCAACGGCAGCAAGCGCAATAACGCACGTTTCATCTTTCAATGTCAGGGAGTCGCTAATGAAAAGAATGAAAAAAGTCGCTGCACTGGGCCTGCTAGCCTGCGCACTGTCCCAGGGTGCCTGGGCTCAGGAGCCGGAGAGCTGCAAGCAGGTCCGTTTTGCCGAAATCGGCTGGGCCGACATCGCCGCCACCACGGGCGTGGCCATGGTGCTGACCGAGGGACTGGGCTACACCCCGCGCAAGATCATGGCCTCGGTGCCCATCGCCTTCACCGGCGTGAAGAACAAGCAGATCGACGTTTTCCTCGGTTACTGGGCGCCCTCGATGGACGCGGTAATCGAGCCCTTCACCAAGGACAACGGCGTGAAGGTGCTGCCGACGCCGAACCTGGAAGGCGCCAAGTACACCCTGGCGGTACCGACCTATGCGGCTGATGCCGGGCTGAAGAGCTTCCAGGACATCGCCAAGTTCAAGGACCAGTTGGGCGGCAAGATCTACGGCATCGAGCCGGGCAACGATGGCAACCTGCTGATCGACAAGATGATCAAGGGTAACCAGTTCGAGCTGGGTGAGTTCCGCATGGTCGAATCTTCCGAAGCCGGCATGCTGGTCCAGGTGCAACGCGCCGTGAAGAAGAAGGAGCCGGTGGTGTTCCTGGGCTGGGCCCCGCACCCAATGAATACCCAGTTCGACATCACCTACCTGGCCGGTGGCGATGACGTGTTTGGCCCGGACTACGGCGCCGCCAAGGTCTACACCGTGGTACCGCCGGACTATGAACAGCGCTGCGCCAACGTCGGCAAACTGCTGAACAACCTGCAGTTCAGCGTCGAGATCGAAAGCCAGCTGATGGAGAAGATCCTGGAGAAGGAAGATCCGGTGAAAGTCGCCACTGGCTGGCTCAAGGCCAACCCGGCCGCGCTGGACAAATGGCTGGCTGGCGTTACCACCTATGACGGCCAGGACGGCGCCGCTGCCGTGAAGAAACACATCGGCCTGTAATCCCACGGGCTCCCCGCGAGCCCGTTTCCTTGCAATTCGCCAATCGCGGCCCAGCAACGGGCCGCGCGGGGCACTGTCGCGAAACCCGCCTCAGAACGGGTCATCGACCACGTAGTTGGCTGCCAATCCCACCTGATGGAGCAATACGTATGCGCAAGTTGAAGTCCCTGTGTTTGAAAACCCTCGGCGTCGCCACCCTTGCCCTCGGCATGGGCATGGCCAACGCCGCTGACAAACCAACCCTTAAAATCGGCTTCGTGAACGGTTGGGACGACAGTGTCGCCGCCAGCTACGTCGCGGGCGAAATCCTCAAGGAAAAACTCGGCTACGGCGTCGAACTGCAGCCCGTTGAGCCCGCCATCATGTGGCAGGGCGTGGCCCGCGGTGATCTGGACGCCACCCTCTCCGCCTGGCTGCCCGCCACCCACGGCGAGTACTACGAGAAACTGAAAGACAAGGTCGTGGTGCTGGGCTCCAACTACAAAGGCGCCAAGATCGGCCTGATCGTCCCTGACTACGTGCAAGCCAAGTCCATCGAAGACCTGAACACCTACAAGGCTGACTTCGACGGCAAGATCACCGGTATCGACGCGGGCGCCGGTGTAATGCGCCGCACCGAAGACGCCATCAAGCAGTACAACCTGGACATCAAGCTGATGCCCAGCTCCGGCCCAGCCATGGCCACCGCCCTGACCCGCGCCGAGAAAGCCCAGAAACCGATCGTGGTCACCGGCTGGATTCCGCACTGGATGTTCGCCAAGTGGAAGCTGCGCTTCCTGGAAGACCCGAAAAAGGTCTATGGCGATGACGAGCACGTCGACACCGTGGTCAACCCTGGCCTGGAAGCCAAGGCCGCCGACGCCACCGCCTTCCTGAAGAAGTTCTCCTGGAGCGGCGAGGAAGTGGGTGCGGTGATGCTGGCCATCCGCGAAGGTGCCAAGCCGGAAGCCGCCGCCAAGGACTGGATCGCCAAGAACCCGCAGCGCGTGGAGGAGTGGCTGAAGTAACAGTCTGCTTTCAGCGTCGCAAAACCCCCGCCGGCCTTCGGGCCCGCGGGGGTTTTGCTTTTCTGTAGGGGCGGATTCATTCGCCCCTACATCGATCGCCCCCGCCTCCTCTGGTGATCAACCCCATCGATTGATCGATCAATCAAATTCCCCCTAGACTGCGCGCTTCCAATTCCCACAAAAACTGGTGGAAGTACCCGATGCCCAAGGTCGGAATGCAGCCGATCCGCCGCTCGCAGTTGATCCAGGCGACCCTCGAAGCCGTCGACCAGGTTGGCCTGGGCGATGCCAGCATTGCCTACATCGCCCGTATCGCAGGCGTGTCCAACGGCATCATCAGTCATTACTTCCAGGACAAGAACGGCCTGCTGGAAGCCACCATGCGCCACCTGATGAGTGCTCTCAGCAGCGGTGTGCGCCAGCGCCGCGCCGCCCTGCGCGAAGACACGCCACGCGCGCACCTGCGGGCCATCGTCGCCGGCAACTTCGACGACAGCCAGGTCAGCGGCCCGGCCATGAAGACCTGGCTGGCCTTCTGGGCCGCCAGCATGCACCAGCCTTCCCTGCGTCGGCTGCAGCGCATCAATGACCACCGGCTCTACTCCAACCTCTGCTGCGAACTGCGCCGCACCTTGCCCCTGGACCAGGCCCGTTCCGCGGCCCGCGGCCTGGCGGCGCTGATCGACGGCCTGTGGCTGCGCGGTGCGCTGTCGGGTGATGGCTTCAACGTCGAGCAGGCGCTGCACATCGCCTACGACTACCTGGATCAGCAACTGGCCAAGGCCACTCTGTAGGGACGAATTCACTCGCCCCTACAAGGACACGACCTGCCCGAGAACGAAAAAGCCCGGTCACGAGACCGGGCTTCTTCATTTCAGGCTGATGGGCTGTCAGGCCGCCTCGCCTTGCAACTGGACGACTTTCGGGTGCTTCGGCACTTGCTCCTGTGCTGCCACATCCGCCTTCATCTGCTTGAGCAGGGCGAACATGTAGAGCAGCAGCACCACCGAGAACGGCAGGCCGGCCAGCACCACCACCGTCTGCATGGCGGTGAAGTTGCCGGCGAACAGCAGGCCGATGGTGGCCAGCGTCACGACCACCGACCAGAAGATACGCAGCCAGTTGGGCGCATCTTCGTCCAGGTCGCCTTCCTCGCGGGACAGGTTGGCCAGCATCACCGAACCGGAATCGGCCGGCGTGAGGAATAGCACGAACCCAACGCAGATCGACAGACCGATCACGGCCTTGGCCCAGGGGTAATGCTCCAGCAGCAGGTAGATGGACATCGCCGGCTGCTCCAGCGCCGCCTTGCCGAGGTCCGCCGCGTTCTGGTTCATCACCAGGTCGATGGCACTGTTACCGAACACCGACAACCAGGCCAGGGTGAAGCCCAGCGGGATCAGCAGCACGCCGCTGACCAGTTCGCGCACGGTACGACCGCGGGAAATACGGGCCACGAACATGCCCACGAAGGGGGCCCAGGAAATCCACCAGGCCCAGTAGAACAGGGTCCACAGGCCCATCCACTCTTCGCTCTTGCCGGACTGGCCGGTGTAGACATAGAGGTCGAAGGTCTTCAGCACCAGGCCATTGAGGTAATCACCCAGGTTCTGCACGAAGCCATTGAGCAGGTGCAGGGTCTGGCCAGCCAGCAGCACGAACACCAGCAGGCCACTGAACAGGATGATGTTGAGGTTGGACAGTCGGCGGATGCCTTTCTCGATCCCGGACACCGCGGCCAGAGTGGCCACCGCGCTCATCACCAGGATCACCGCCAGCAGGGCGCCCTGGCTGTGAGGCAGACCGAACAGGTATTCCAGACCGGAAGAGACCTGCAGCGACCCGATACCAAGGTTGGTCACCAGGCCCAGCAGGGTCACGAAGATGCCGAAGCAGTCCACCGCGTTACCCACGGAGCCCTTCATCAGGCGCTCGCCGAACAGCGGATAGAGCGCCGAACGCAGCGCCAGTGGCTTGTTGTGGCGATAGGCGAAATAGCCCACGGCCAGGCCCACCAGCGCGTAGATGGCCCAGCCATGCACGCCCCAGTGGAGGAAAGTGAGCTGCAGCGCCTGGCGCGCGGCGGACTGGCTGCCGGGCTCGCCTTCCGGCGGATTGTAGAGGTGATCGATGGGCTCGGACGCCGCGAAATACAGCAGCGAGATGCCGATGCCCGAGGAGAACAGCATGCCGGCCCAGGCGCCGTAGCTGAAGTCAGGACGGCTGTCATCAGGTCCCAGGCGCAAGTGGCCGTATCGGGAGAAGGCGACATAGAGGACGAAGAACAGATACGCGCCGATGGCCAGCATGTAGTACCAGCCGAAGCTGCGCGACAGCCAGGCCTGGGCCTTGCCGAGCACGCTGCCGGCGCTCTCGGGGAACGCAATCAAGGCAACCGTGAGGAGCAGGATGAGCGCGGTGGATCCGAAGAACACGACCGGATTCAGGCGCACCTTCCCATGGCTTGTTGTTGTAGGAGCTTTACTCATTTGGAATTTCCAGGGCAGTGAAAGCAGGCGCCTCATGGACGCAACGACAGACCCGCGCCAGCGGCCGGCGACGGGTGGCATCCGCCGGCCGAAGGCCTGAAATCGGGTGCGGCGAACTGCCGCATCCCGTTCCATGGTGCGCAGCTTATTCTTTGTTGTTTGAACGTTCAATAAAAATAAAGTAGGCTGGATTTCAACCCACCCGGAATGGTTCCGGAAGAGGAGGAAACCCCATGCCAAAAGTCGGAATGCAGCCCCTGCGGCGCACCCAACTGATCCACGCCACACTCGAGGCGGTGGACCAGGTCGGCATGGGCGACGCCAGCATCTCCTACATCGCGAAGCTGGCTGGGGTTTCCAACGGCATCATCAGCCACTACTTCCAGGACAAGAACGGACTGCTGGAAGCCACCATGCGCTTCCTCATGAGCGACTTGCAGGACGCGGTGCGCAAGCGCCGCGAGACCATGCGCGACGACAGTGCGCGTGGCTACATACGCTCCATCATCGACGGCAACTTCGACGACTCCCAGGTCAACGGCCCGGCCATGAAAACCTGGCTGGCGTTCTGGGCCAGCAGCATGCACCAGCCGTCCCTGCGTCGTTTGCAGCGCATCAACGACCTGCGCCTCTACTCGAATCTCTGCTGTCAGTTCCGCCGCGAACTCGACGTGCCAAGCGCCCGCACTGCCGCCCGCGGCCTGGCCGCCCTGATCGATGGCCTGTGGCTGCGCGGCGCCCTGTCCGGCGAAGCCTTCGATACCGCGCAAGCGCGCCGGCTCGCCTACGAATTCCTTGATCAACAACTGGCCAAGCAGGCGGCTTGAGCCGCCCCGCAGCCTTGCGAACACAAGACCTAGAGAGGACAACCACCATGGCCCGATTCGAAGAACAGAAGCTCTACATTGGCGGCCGCTACGTCGACTCCACCAGCGGCGCCACCTTCGAGACCGTGAACCCGGCCAATGGTGAAGTCCTGGCCAAAGTCCAGCGCGCCGGCAAGGAAGACGTCGAGCGTGCCGTCGCCAGCGCCATCGAAGGCCAGAAGGTCTGGGCCGCGATGACCGCCATGCAGCGTTCGCGCATCCTGCGCCGCGCCGTCGACATCCTGCGTGAGCGCAATGACGAACTGGCCGAACTGGAAACCCTGGATACCGGCAAGCCGCTGGCCGAAACCCGCGCCGTGGACATCGTCACCGGCGCCGACGTGATCGAGTACTACGCCGGCCTGATCCCCGCCATCGAAGGTGAGCAGATCCCGCTGCGCGAAACCAGCTTCGTCTACACCCGTCGCGAGCCCCTGGGCGTGGTCGCCGGCATCGGCGCCTGGAACTACCCGGTACAGATCGCCATGTGGAAATCCGCCCCGGCCCTGGCCGCCGGTAACGCCATGATCTTCAAGCCCAGCGAAGTCACCCCGCTGACCGCCCTGAAACTGGCCGAGATCTACACCGCGGCCGGCGTACCGGACGGCGTGTTCAACGTGCTCACCGGCAGCGGCCGTGAAGTTGGCCAGTGGCTGACCGAGCACCCGCAGATCGAGAAGATCTCCTTCACCGGCGGCACCTCCACCGGCAAGAAGGTCATGGCCAGCGCCTCCAGCTCTTCGCTGAAGGAAGTGACCATGGAACTGGGCGGCAAGTCGCCACTGATCATTTTCGAAGATGCCGACCTCGACCGCGCGGCCGACATCGCCGTGATGGCCAACTTCTTCAGCTCCGGCCAGGTCTGCACCAACGGCACCCGCGTGTTCGTGCCGCGCGCCCTGCAAGCCCGCTTCGAAGCCAAGGTGATCGAACGCGTCAAACGCATCCGCCTGGGCAACCCGGAAGACGCCAACACCAACTTCGGCCCGCTGACCAGCTTCGCCCACATGGAAAGCGTTCTCGGTTACATCGAGGCCGGTCGCAAGGAAGGCGCACGCCTGCTGATCGGCGGCGAGCGCGTCACCGAGGGTGAGTTCGCCAAGGGTGCCTACGTATCCGCGACCGTGTTCAGCGACTGCACTGACGACATGACCATCGTCCGCGAGGAAATCTTCGGCCCGGTGATGAGCATCCTGGTCTACGACACCGAGGAAGAAGTCATCCGCCGCGCCAACGACACCGACTACGGCCTGGCCGCCGGCGTCGTCACCCGCGACCTGGCCCGCGCCCACCGCGTGATCCACAAGCTGGAAGCCGGCATCTGCTGGATCAACACCTGGGGCGAGTCCCCCGCCGAAATGCCGGTGGGCGGCTACAAACAGTCCGGCGTCGGCCGCGAAAACGGCCTGACCACCCTGGCCCACTACACCCGCATCAAGTCCGTGCAGGTCGAGATGGGCGACTACTACTCGGTGTTCTGACCGACGCGGCCTCGAGAGGTAACCGGGGCGCATGGGCGCTCTCGGATTACCTCCTGACCACGTCGCAACACCACCCCGGTAGCCCGGATGCAATCCGGGAACGAAGTTTGCCGCGCCCCGGAGTCATCCGGGTTACCTAGCAGGTAAGTCACATGTCCCAAGAATTCGATTACATCATCGTCGGCGCCGGTTCCGCCGGTAACGTGCTAGCCACCCGCCTGACCGAAGATCCGGATGTCAGCGTCTTGCTGCTGGAAGCCGGCGGTCCGGACTATCGCCTGGATTTCCGTACCCAGATGCCCGCCGCCCTTGCCTACCCGCTGCAAGGCCGCCGCTACAACTGGGCCTACGAGACCGATCCGGAGCCCTACATGAACAACCGCCGTATGGAGTGCGGCCGTGGCAAGGGCATCGGTGGCTCCTCGCTGATCAACGGCATGTGCTACATCCGCGGCAACGCCCTGGACTTCGACAGCTGGGCCAAGGCCCCAGGCCTGGAAGACTGGAGCTACCTGGACTGCCTGCCCTACTTCCGCAAGGCGGAAACCCGCGACATCGGCCCCAACGATTTCCACGGCGGCGACGGACCGGTGAGCGTGACAACGCCCAAGACCGGCAACAACCCGTTGTTCCACGCCATGGTCGAGGCCGGCGTGCAGGCCGGCTACCCGCGTACCGACGACCTCAACGGCTACCAGCAGGAAGGCTTCGGCCCCATGGACCGCACCGTGACCCCGGAAGGCCGTCGTGCCGCCACCGGTCGCGGCTATCTGGACCAGGCGCGCAATCGCCCCAACCTGACCATCGTCACCCACGCCCTGTCCGATCGCATCCTGTTCAGTGGCAAACGCGCAATCGGCGTCGCCTACCTGAAAGGCAACAGCGACAACCGGATCACCGTGCATGCTCGCCGCGAAGTGCTGGTTTGCAGCGGTGCCATCGCTTCGCCGCAACTGCTGCAGCGTTCCGGCGTCGGCCCGGCGGCCCTGCTGCGCGACCTCGATGTGCCGGTGGTGCATGACCTGCCGGGTGTAGGCGCCAACCTCCAGGACCACCTGGAGCTCTACCTGCAGTACGCCTGCAAGGAGCCCGTGTCGCTGTTCCCCGCCCTGCAATGGTGGAACCAGCCTGCCATCGGTGCCCAATGGCTGTTTCTCGGCACTGGCCTCGGCGCGAGCAACCAGTTTGAAGCCGGCGGCTTCATCCGCACCCGGCCTGAGTTCGAGTGGCCGAACATCCAGTTCCACTTCCTGCCGGTAGCAATCAACTACAACGGCAGCAACGCCGTGAAGGAACACGGCTTCCAGGCTCACATGGGTTCGATGCGCTCGCCGAGCCGTGGCCGTATCCACCTGAAGTCCAAGGACCCGCGCCAGCATCCGAGCATCCTGTTCAACTACATGTCCCATGAACAGGACTGGCAGGAGTTCCGCGACGGTATCCGCATTACCCGCGAGATCATGGGGCAGCCCGCGCTGGACCCGTACCGCGGCCGCGAGCTGAGCCCGGGCGCGAACCAGCAGAGCGACGCCGAGCTGGATGAGTTCATCCGCACCCACGCCGAAACTGCCTTCCACCCTTCCTGCTCTTGCAAGATGGGCACCGATGACATGGCGGTAGTTGACGGCCAGGGCCGCGTGCACGGCATGGAAGGCCTGCGGGTGGTGGACGCGTCCATCATGCCGGAGATCATCACCGGCAACCTCAACGCGACCACCATCATGATCGCCGAGAAAATTGCCGACAGGATCCGTGGTCGCAAACCGCTTCCACGCAGCACCGCCAGCTACTACGTTGCCGGTGACAAGCCGGTGCGCGGCCAGCCGACGCGTAAGCTATAAGGCAAACGCCTGAACGGAAAAGGCCCCTGGCGCGATGCATCAGGGGCCTTTTCATAGTCGCGGGTGAACATCACCGTAAGGGCGAATTCAGTCGCCCCTGCAACAAGAAAATCCTGTGCACCTACTCCGGTAGCTCTTGCCGGATCATCCAGTGCCCGCTGGGCGGCATCAGGTGGCTGATGTCGAAATGCTTGAGGTTCTCCTTGTCGATCACCTCGATTCGCGGGCTGACCCGTTTCGGTGACGGCTTACCCTCCAGCACACGCACGGCCAAGTCCACCGCGACCCGTGCCTGGATCACCGGCGAATCCGTGGGCGAAGCCAGGACGGTGCCATCGGCAATCGCCTCCAACACCCGCTCGGTGGCATAGAGCGCGACGACCTTGGCCTTGTAGCGACCGCTGCCGGCACGCACCAGGTGACCCGCGAAGGCAGCGGCCTCGGCGTTGCCAAGGATGTAGTCGAGCTCCGGCTCGCGGGCCAGCAACTGGCGCACCAGCACCGCCTGGGTAGAGCGGTCGACCGGGCCGTAACCGGCCGATATCAGGGTCGCGGTACTGTCCGCCCCCAGTTTCGCCAACCCGCGCTCGGCATCCTCCACCCAACCGGCGTCCTGGGGACCCGGTAGCCAGCCCACACGCACGGGTCGCCCCTTACTGTGTTCGCGGATGTAGGCCATCGCCGCAAGGGCCATGTCGGCGAAATCCACCTGGGACTGGGCGGTGATGCCAGGGCAGTCGATGCGGTTGACCAGATCGATCACCGGCACCTTGTCACGGTGCAGCAGGGCGATCTCATCACACAGTCCCTTGGCGCTGATGGCTCCGATCACATAGGCATCGGCCGCCAACTGAATGCAGCGGGTCAGTTGGGCGCGCTGCATGTCCTCATACTGGTAACCACCCGCTTCGTAGATGCCCAGCCTCACGCCCTGGCGCTGCGCTTCCTCGTCCATGCCCCAGGCCACGCCCCACCAGTAGCGATCCATGCCGTGGGGCAACAGCGCACAGACGCGCCAGGGTTTGCTTGCCCCGCTCAGCGGACGGTAGCTCGCTTCGCGGCCATCCATCTCGACCTGCAACGGAAACCACTCCGCCGCAGCGCAGGAGGTAACGCTCAGCCAGCTCAGCAGCAAGACACAGAGGGTCCGCATCGGAAGAGTCCTTCCATGGCAAGGGTAGGGGGTCTGGATAGTGGCAAGCCTAGCAGGCAGATACCAGCATGCCTTGCTCCCGATCAGTTGAAAGCGGCAACAGCCTGCTCCCCGCAGTGATGCAGCTATCCATGAGCCCCGGCGTGGCGGTAACAGCGGCGATCCTCCCCCAGTTGTCGCCGGATAGCGGCCGTGCGGTGCGCCAAGTGCACCGCGAACTCGACGAGTGACGGAGGAGGCGCGCAGGAGCCTGCTAAACTGCGCGCCATTTCGACTTACAGGCCCGTCCCGTGACCACCTCCGCCTTTTCTTCCCTGCCCCTCTCCGCGGCCACCCTGGCCAACCTGGAGACTCTGGGCTACCTCGACATGACACCGATCCAGGCCCAGGCCCTGCCGCTGATCCTCAAGGGCCGGGACCTGATCGCCCAGGCCAAGACCGGTAGCGGCAAGACCGCCGCTTTCGGCATCGGCCTGATCGAGCCGCTCAACCCACGCTTCTTCGGCTGCCAGGCCCTGGTGCTCTGCCCCACCCGCGAACTGGCCGACCAGGTGGCCAAGGAAATCCGCCGCCTGGCTCGTGGCCACGGCAACATCAAGGTACTGACCCTCTGCGGCGGCGTACCCTTCGGCCCGCAAGTGGGCTCGCTGGAACACGGTGCCCACGTCATCGTCGGTACGCCGGGCCGGATCCAGGAACACCTGCGCAAGGGCACTCTGGTGCTGGACGGCCTTAACACCCTCGTGCTGGACGAAGCCGACCGCATGCTCGACATGGGCTTCTACGACAGCATCGCTGACATCATCGGCCAGCTCCCGGCGCGCCGGCAGACCCTGCTGTTTTCCGCCACCTACCCGGCGGGCATTGCACAACTGGCCAAGACCTTCATGCGCGAGCCGCAGCAAGTGAAGGTGGAGGCCCTGCACGACGACAGCCAGATCGAGCAGCGCTTCTACGAAATCGATCCGCGCCAGCGTATGGATGCCGTGTTGCGCCTGCTGCAGAGCACCCGCCCGCAGTCCTGCGTCGCCTTCTGCCACACCCGCCAGCAATGCCAGGAACTGGAAACCTACCTGCGCGACAACGGTGTCTCCGCTCAATCGCTGCATGGCGATCTGGAACAGCGCGAGCGTGACCAGGTCCTGGCGCTGTTCGCCAACCAGAGCTGCAGCGTGCTGGTAGCCACCGACGTCGCCGCCCGCGGCCTGGACATTGCCGGCCTGGAAGCGGTGATCAACGTCGAACTGTCCCGCGACCCCGAGATACACATCCATCGCGTCGGCCGCAGCGGCCGTGCGGGCGAGAAAGGCCTGGCCCTGAGCCTGGTGGCGCCGGCCGAAGCCAACCGCGCCCAGGCCATCGAGGACCTGCAGCAGGCGCCGCTGAACTGGCAGCGCATCGACGAGCTGATCGTGAAGAACCGCGAGCCGCTGCTGCCGCCCATGGCCACCCTGTGCATCAGCGGCGGTCGCAAGGAGAAGCTGCGCCCCGGCGACATACTTGGCGCCCTCACCGGTGACGCCGGGCTACCCGGCAGCCAGGTGGGCAAGATCGCCATCTTCGACTTCCAGGCTTTCGTCGCCGTCGAACGCGGCATCGCCAAGCAGGCGCTCAAGCGCCTCAGTGAAGGGAAGATCAAAGGGCGCACCTACAAGGTCCGTATCCTCTGATTCAGGGTTCGGATAGCCCGTGGCGGGCGAAGATGGCCCGATAGGTGCCGTCTTCGCGCATGGCCTGCATCGCCTGATCGAAGTCTTCAACCAATTGCTGGTGCCGCGGGTGGCTGCGGCGCACCAGGATATGCAGGCCGTTCTCGCTGAGTGGCCGCGGCAGGAATTCCAGCTGTTCGCGAATGCCCGCAAGCTCGCGGTTGAGGTAGAAGCGCGCCACCAGCTCATCTTCCAGGGTCAGTTGCACACGCCCGGCGGCGAGCATCCGCGCGCCCATCTGGAAGCCCATCACTGGCACCTTCTTCAGGCGGGTATCGGCATCGAAGGCCGGCTGATAACTGTAGCCGCGCACCACGGCGATGCTGTAGCGCTTCAGGTCCTCGGGAGCCTGGAAGTCCACATCGCTGCCCTTGTGCTTGAGAAAGCGAATGCGATTGGTCAGGTAGGGTTTGGAGAATTGGCCATAGGTCGCGCGCTCATCGCTGTGCCAGGCACTGACAATCAGGTCGTAGTCGCCCGTCTGCAATCCGCGCAAGGCCCTGGCCCAGGGCACTTCGACATACTCCGGGCGGTGCCCGGCGCGCTTCAGCGCCGTGCTCACCAGCTCCGCAGCCAGGCCGTTGCCCGCCAACCTCGCGTCGGTGAAAGGCGGCCAGACGTCGGCGGCCATGCGCAAGGTTTCAGCATGGGTGCTCAGCGTAACGATCAGCAGGGCGAACAGGGCAAAACCACAACGTCGTCTCATGCGGGGGCATCCGAGAACAGGTTTGGCCGGCAGGTAGCCAAGACTGCACCAAAATTCCGGTAGTCACCAGCCTGACCTGGTACTTCAGTACCTGACTTTCCATCCTGTTCCATTTGACTCCCGTCATCCCCGGGCATCGAATGCGACAGGGTGGCTGACAGCGCCCTCGGCTGCCCGTAGGCTGTACCCGGCAGCCCAGCCGTATACGGACATTCGCCCACAAGGCCCCTATGCCCTCGACCCGATTCACCCAAACGCTGCGCCGTCTCTGGGCGCTGGACAAGTTCAGCTACAGCTTGCGCGTCTTCATCGCCCTGACCGGGAGCATGGCGCTGTGCTGGCAGCAGGACCGCATGGACCTGCTGATCCCCCTCTTCCTCGGCATCATCGCCAGCGCCCTGGCGGAAACCGACGACAGTTGGCAGGGGCGTCTCACCGCACTGTTGGTGACCCTCGGCTGCTTCAGCGTAGCCTCGTTGTCAGTGGAGTTGCTGTTCCCCTATCCCTGGATCTTCGTTGGCGCCCTGGCGCTGGCCAGTTTTGGCCTGACCATGCTCGGCGCCCTCGGCGAACGCTACGCCACCATCGCCTCGGCAACGCTGATCCTCTCCATCTACACCATGATCGGCGTGGACCAGCGTGACGGCGCGCCCACCAACCTCTGGCAGGAACCCGCGCTGCTGGTGGCGGGCGCCGCCTGGTACGGCCTGCTGTCGGTGCTCTGGCAGGCGCTCTTCACCCACCAGCCGGTGCAGCAGAGCCTGGCCAAGCTGTTCCGTGAACTGGGGCAGTACCTCAAGTTGAAATCCGCGCTGCTGGAGCCGGTGCGCCAACTCGACGTGGAAGCACGACGCCTGGAGCTGGCACGGCAGAACGGCAAGGTGGTGGCGGCGCTCAATGCGGCCAAGGAGATCATCCTGCACCGGGTCGGCAATGGCCGGCCGGGCCCCAAGGTGAGCCGCTACCTCAAGCTCTATTTCCTCGCCCAGGACATCCACGAACGCGCCAGTTCCTCCCACTACGCCTACAACGAACTGGCCGAAGCCTTTTTCCACAGTGACGTGCTGTTCCGCTGCCAGCGCCTGCTGCGCCAGCAAGGCGGCGCCTGCCAGGCGCTGGGCCGCGCACTCCAGATGCGCCAACCCTTCGACTACCTGGACGGCACCCAGGCCCTGGAAGACCTCAACAAATCCCTGGAACACCTGCGCATCCAGAGCAACCCTGCCTGGCGCGGACTGCTGCGTTCGCTCAACGCCCTGGCGCGCAACCTCGCCACCCTCGACCGCCTGCTCATCGATGCCAGCAACCCCGACGCCCTCGCCGAAGCCCAGGACACCAGCCTGCTGGACCGCTCCCCCAAAGGCCTGAAGGACGTCTGGGAACGCCTGAGGCAGAACCTCACGCCGACGTCCCTGGTGTTCCGCCACGCCCTGCGCATGGCCCTGGCACTCGCGACCGGCTACGGCGTGCTGCACCTGATCCATCCCGAACAGGGCTACTGGATCCTGCTGACCACGGTATTCGTCTGCCAACCCAACTTCGGTGCTACGCGACGCAAGCTGGTGCAACGGATCGCCGGCACCCTGTTCGGTTTGGCGCTGGGCTGGGCCCTGTTCGACCTGTTCCCCGGCGCCCTCGTGCAGTCGGCCTTCGCCGTGGTCGCCGGGGTGGTGTTCTTTGCCACCCGCGCCACCCGCTACACCCTGGCCACCGCCGCCATCACCCTGCTGGTGTTGTTCTGCTTCAACCAGACCGGCGACAGCTACGGCCTGTTCCTGCCGCGTCTGGTCGACACCCTGCTCGGCGCGCTGATCGCCGGCCTGGCGGTGATCTTCGTGCTTCCCGATTGGCAGGGCCGCCGGCTCAACCAGGTGGTGGCCAACACCCTGGCCTGCAATAGCCGGTACCTGCGCCAGATCATGCAGCAGTACGTCAACGGCAAGCGCGACGACCTGGCCTACCGCCTGGCACGGCGCAACGCCCACAACGCCGACGCAGCGCTGTCCACCACGCTTTCCAACATGCTCATGGAGCCGGGCCACTTCCGGAAGGAGGCCGACATTGGTTTCCGCTTCCTGGTGCTTTCCCACACGCTGCTCAGCTACCTCTCCGCGCTTGGCGCGCACCGCAGCGAAACCCCGGGTGAAGCGCTGACCTCGACGATCGAAGACGCCGCCGAACGCATCGCCGGCAGCCTCGACGAAATCGCCCTGGGATTGGCCGAGAAGGGCTCGGTGAGTATTCACTGCGACCAGGAGGAATCCCTCGCCAGGACGCTGGCACAACTACCCGAAGACATGGACGATCGCCCGCGCCTGGTGCAGACAGAACTGGGGCTGATCTGCGGACAGCTGGGTGCGTTACGGACGTTGGCGGCGCATCTGCTGAATGAGGGGAAGGTGGCGTAAGTCCTCCTCCGGAGGCATTCATTCGCCAGGAGCGGGGCAGCCTGCAAGGGCAGAACTTCGGCCTGCTTGGCGAATGAATTCGCCCCTACAGGGTCTGCCTCAGATCCACCTGGCATCCCAGAACGGGTAATCGCCAATTCGTTCGACCTGGCCGGCCCGCAATGGATTGGCCACGATGTAACGCGCAACCTTGCGGATGTCGTCCTCACGTCTCAGCGCATGGTCGTGGAAGCCTGGTTGCCAGACCGCCCCACCGGTTTCCATGTGCAAACCCAACTGTCTGGCGGAGCGTCCCTTGAACACCTTGATCACAGTAGACAGTCCGATGGGGCCATTGAGCTGAACCAACCAGTGCAAGTGATCCGGCATCAGAACCCAGGCCAGGGAATTGACCACGTTCTGCTCATGCAATCGGCGCAGCTCGGCAACGGTGATGCGGGCGCAATGGAAGTCTCTGAACAACGGCCGACGGTCTTCGGTGGTTATGGCGATGTGATAGATCTGACCGGCTCGTGATACCCGGCCTTTGAGTAAATTGTCCCTCGGCATATCCATTGCCCTCCTGATGCAGAAGGCAATGACTCTATGGGGGGACAAATCCGAGCAGGTCTGTACCCTACAGGGAAATGGATGATTCAGGCCGAGGAAATCGCCAAATGGTGCGCTGTCGCTGTAGGGGCGAATTCATTCGCCCCTACAAAGTGTGTCCGCTGCTACTGATCCCCGCGTCCCCCATCAACTCCATCACCGTCTCCCCTACCTTCCTCACCGCCGCCTCGATCGCCGGGGTCGGCTTGGAGGAGTAGTTCATCCGCAGGCAGTTCCGGTACTTGCCGGAAGCGGAGAAGATGCTGCCGGCAGCAATCTGCACGCCCTTGGGCAGCAGCGCGCGGTTCAGGCGCAGGGTGTCGAAATCCTCGGGCAGTTCAACCCAGAGCATGAAGCTGCCCTGGGGACGGCTGGCGCGGGTACCTTCGGGGAAGTAGCGCATCACCCAGTCGATCATCTGGTCGCGGCTGTGCTGGTACTGGCTGCGCATGCGCCGCAGGTGAGGCTCGTAGTGGCCATTGCCGACGAAGTCGGCCAGCGCCAGCTGCGGCTGGGTGGCGGTCGCGCCGGTGGAGATGTACTTCATGTGCAGCACCCGGTCGAGATAGCGGCCGGGGGCAATCCAGCCGACGCGGATGCCCGGTGCCACGGTCTTGGAGAACGAACTGCAGAGCAGCACGCGGCCGTCGTCGTCAAATGACTTGATGGTGCGCGGGCGCGGGTACTGGTAGGCGAGGTCGCCGTAGACATCATCCTCCAGGATCGACACGTCATAGCGCTGGGCCAGGGTCACCAGGGCGCGTTTGCGCGCCTCCGGCATGATGTAGCCGAGCGGGTTGTTGCAGTTGGGCGTGAGCTGGATCAGCTTGATCGGCCACTGTTCCAGGGCCATCTCCAGCGCCTCCAGGCTGATGCCGCTGAGCGGATCGGTTGGCAGTTCCAGAGCCTTCATGCCGAAGCCCTTGAGCGTCTGCATGGCGCCGTGGAAGCTGGGCGAGTCGACCGCGACGATGTCACCGGGCTCGCAAGTGGAGCGAATCGCCACCGACAGCGCCTCGTGACAGCCCGTGGTGATGACAACGTCGTCGGCAGACAGCTGGCAGCCCGAATCCAGCGCCAACCGCGCCACTTGTTCGCGCAGGGCCTGGGTGCCGTAGATGCTGTCGTAGTAGAGGCCGCTGCCGTCCTGACGCCGGCTGATCTGGCCGAGGCTGCGCAGCAAGGGTTTGAGCGTCGGACTGGAAATGTCCGGCATGCCGCGGCCGAGCTGCAGCACGTTGTCCTTGGCGCTGCGCTTGATCAGGTCCAGCACGTCGTTCCACTGGGACACGTCCACCGGTCGCTGCGGGGCCCGGCTCACCACAGGCAAGGCAGGCGTCTGCCGGCGTGGCGGGACGAAGTAGCCAGACTTCGGCCGGGGCTCGGCCAGACCGCTGTCTTCAAGAATCCGGTAGGCCTGCTGCACCGTGCTCAGGCTTACACCGTGCTCCAGGCTTAGGGCGCGTACTGAAGGCAGGCGGTCGCCGGGGCGGTAGTAGCCTTGTTCGATGCGTTCGCCAAGGGTCTCGGCCAGCTTGATATAGAGCTTCATGACAGTCTCCAGGATCTATCCGAACCGGCATCAGAACCAGTACAGATGATTCCGAAATACAGGATTCAGATAGGAAACCACGCAATCTGTATTTAAAAAATATACAGATCGTGAATCTGTATTGAGATTCTTCCGACGGACATCATGGTTCCACCCCGATCCACCACAGGGCATGAGGAACGCAATGATGAACGGCCTGAGCGATGTACGCCTGACTCTCCAAGCACGGGAACTGGAACAGGAGCAGCGCACCCCTGTCTCCCTGGCACCGGCCTGGTCAGGTAACCTCTGGAACTGCTTCTGGATGCGTCTGCATACCCGCCGCCAGCTGCTGGAGCTGGACGAGCACGCCCTGAAGGACATCGGCCTCAACCGCTCGCAGGCGCTGGAAGAGGCCCTGAAACCCTTCTGGAAGGTCTAGCCCCAACAAACGCCGGTCGCCGCCTCAGACGAGGCGGAAGCGACCGGTGTTCTGGCTCAGGGCCTGGCTGCCCTGCTGCAGTTGCACGGCAGCCACCTGTACCGACTGAGCCCCCTGCAGCAACAGGGTGGCGGCCTGGTCCACCTGCTGGATGCTGCCGCTCACTTCGTCCGCCGTGGCGGCCTGCTGCTCTGAAGCCGTGGCGATCTGGGCCAGGCGGTCGCTGACCCGCTGCACCGCCTCGGCGATGCCTGACAGGTCGGCCCCCATGGCCAGGACGTTACCCACATCCGCCGCGGCCTGGCCGAAAGCGGCCTCGATCTGTGCCACGGTCTCGCCCACCACCGCCTGCAGGGCATTGACCGTCTGGCCGATTTCGCTGGTGGAATCCTGGGTTCGCCGGGACAGGTTGCGCACCTCGTCGGCGACCACGGCAAACCCTCGCCCCTGCTCACCGGCCCGTGCTGCTTCGATGGCGGCGTTCAGCGCCAGCAGGTTGGTCTGTTCGGCGATGCCCTTGATCACATCCACCACCTGGTTGATCTGCTGCGTCTGGTCGCGCAGTTGCTGGAGCGCGGCGACGCTATTGCCCAGGTTGCTGCTGAGCTGGTTCATGCTGGCGCTGGTACGCGCACTGCGCTGGTTGCTCTGCATGGCGATCTCGCGGGTGTGCAGCGCATCGCGGGCGGCGTCCTCGCAGCTTTCCGCCACACTCTGGGCGGTAGCGGCCAACTGATTGGCCGCGGCGGCAATCTGGCTGACCTGACCCTGCTGCTGCTCCACCGACACCAGGGTGTCCCGCGCGTGGCTACTGAGCTGCTCGACCGTACCGCCCAACTGCTCGCTCTCGCGATTGACCCCCAGCAAGGATTCGCGCAACTGCGCCAGGGCGGCGTTCAGGGCTTCGGCGATGCCCGCCAGGTCATCGCGTCCATGGACTCGCGCCGAAACACGCAAATCGCCGCCGCGCAAGCCCTCCGCTGCCTCGGTGATGCTCGCAGTCCCCCGGCGGATCGACTGGTTCAGGCACAAGAGCATGTACAGCGCCAGTAGGGTCAGGACGGTGAACCCGCCAATAACTTCGGCCATGCTGCCCAGCGCTTGGTCACGGTACTCGCCCAGGCGTGACGCCATACGCGTAGCCAGCGCCTGTTGCAGGCTTTGCAAGCGTCCGTTCAAGCCGTCGGTCAGACTGACGAACTGGGCCGGCGTCAGGGTGAAGGGCGTCGATTCGAAGACCTGCTTGTCCACCTGGGCGAGGAAGTTGGCCATGCCCTCGTCCGCCGCGCCGAAGGGGCCTTCCAGGGCACTCATGTCGCCCGGCGCCTGCGCCAGGGCATTGCGGGCCTTGCGCAGCTGGCGAGCGGTTTCGCCCAGGGCGCGGCGCAAGTCGCGCAGGGCCACGCGGCTCTGCAGGGTGAAATGCTGCGCCACCAGGGCGCCGTGGCCGTTGCTGGCGAAGCTGCCAAGGGTCTCCTGCAGGCGCGGCTGCACGCTGGTCAGCTGGTCCATCATCAGGTAAGTGTCGAGCCAGGGATCGAGGATCAGCCCGGAATCGGTTGCGACTTGCTCGCGCAGGGCCTGGAGCACTTGCAACATACCCTGGTAGCGCTCCAGCGCATCCGGCAGCGCAAGGCCCAGTACGCTCTCCAGACGTACCTGGCCAGAGCGTCCCTGGAGCTCGTCGAACAGGACCTGGCTCTGACCCGCGATGCCTTCCACCTTGAACTGGGCGGTTACCTGCGCCAGCGTCTTGTCCAGTGCTTGAGCGCGCTGCTCCAGCAGCGGCCGGGCACTGTCATCGCCACCCTTCACGCGCGCCACCAGGAAGCGCTGGCTATCCAGTTCCTGCTGCACGGCAGACAGCGCTTCCACCACGCGCAGGCCACTCAGCTCGTTGTCCACCACGCCAAGGCGTTCACGGTAGTCGCTAACTATCACCGACAGGGCATAGCCCAGGGGCAAGATGAACAGGAGGAAGAGCAACTGGAACTTGCGGGCGAAACTGAAGCGCTCGAGTAGACGCACCCCTGGCGTGAGCAAAGCTGTCATCGCGACCCCTCGTCTGCTTCCGGTCATCCTTGCCAGGCGGGCGGCGAGCTCCCGGGCGAAGCGTCCGGCCATTCTTATGTGGTGGAAGCCTCCCCGGTCGGGGAGTCAGCCGCTGGAGAATAGTAGCTTTGTGCCACCCTACAGAAGGGGACGGTCCTGATCTCGACTCAGGATGTCGCCTGGCTGTATCAAGGCCAGGGTTTCCAGTCGCTGGATGGCTTGTCCAGGGGCCCCTGCAATCGCTGGAAACCTGGCTGCGCCTGAAGTTTGCGCAGGGCGCTGGCCAGACGCTGGTCCACGTGGGCACCACGGGGGTTGTCGGGCACCAACCAGCGCACTGGATACAGGCCGAAGTCCTGGGCGCGGAGCTGCTCGCGCAGGCCCAAGCGGTCGATCTCGTGTTCGGTCTCGTTTACGGCGAAGACGTAACCGTCGATGCGGCCGCGCACCAGCTTCTGCAGGCTGCTCTCGATGCTGTTGCCGGACAACGCCGGAAAGCCCAGCCAGGGAGCATGGGCGCGGTCGGTCTCGACCCGGTAGGGATAGGCCAGATTGCGCAGGGCTGGGCTCACGGTGGGCGCGGCGAGCTGTTCCTGCAATTCATCCGGGCGCCAGCTACGCCCCAGCAAGGGTTGCAGTTGCGCTTGCTGATCCGGCGCCAGGCCGCTTGCGGCGATCCGCTCGGCGCTCAGCACGTGCGCCGGATCGAGCAGCTGGGCGACACCGAGAGCATTGTCACGCCGGGTGAAGAGGCCGAAGCGCACCTGCCACAGGCGGCCCGAGCCATAGCGCAATCCAGCCGGCAAGCGTGGAAGACTGCCAAGAAAGGGCACCTGGAACTCGCATTGGCCGTTCTGCAACAGGTGGAAGGTGCGGGCGAAGGGGGTGATTTGCAGGTCGAATTCGATATCCGGCAATTGCTCGTCAAGGGCACGAAGCAAGTCGGGCAGCGGCCCAGTACCGTTCGCTTCGGCCAGCCCCGGCACCTCGGCAACTGCCACCCGCCACTGCTCTGCAGCCGCTGCGGCAGGGGCCCAGGCCAGGCACAAGCTGAAGCAAAGCAGCGGAAGTCGACGCATGTATCACCCGAGCGGAAGCGGTGCGCCTGAGTATAGGTGCGCGTCCTAGCGCAACAGACTGGCCATGCGCTGAATGGCGTCCTGCTGGGCCCCGACCAGGGCCAGGCCGCCTCCGGCGTCGAGGGAATCCAGCGGCGGCGTCAGTTTTCGGTAGGCGGCAAGCTGGTCGATGGCCGGCAACTGGGTGACCCGCCCCTCATCGCGCTGGGCGTGGTAAAGCCCCAGGTTCACCAGGTCGATCAGACCGAGCCGGCCACCGCTGTCGGCGTCCCAGCGCCTGGCTCCGCGCACGACCTCAATGTAGCCCTGGTCCACTGACCACTTCTGCAGCACGATCACGCCGAGCGACTGGCCGTACTCGCGGCAGAGCCGCGCATAGACCTCCGGGGTCGGCACCTGGCTGGCGTCCTTGAAGGCGGAAAGCACCGCCAGCTCGCCCACATCACAGAGCAGGCTGGCGAGCATCGCATGGTCCGGCGAAGAGAACCCCAGGGGACGCGCCAGTACCGCGCTGATGGCGGCCTGGCGGGTCAGTCGTCCCCAGACGCCGATGAACAGCTGCTTGTGGGCGGCACTGTGGAGGGTGAAAAGGCTCTTCAGGCTGTGCACCAGGGTGACGCGATCCACTTCCTGCAGACCGAGCATGCGGATCACATCTTCCAGGGTCTTGGGTGGCTGGCTGGAGCGGAACATGATGCTGGATGCGTGCTTCATCAACAGGGCGCTGAGGGCCGGGTCCTTGCTGATGACCTGCTTCAAGCGGGCCACGGTGACATTCGGGTCGGCCAGTGCGCGACGGATGTCCAGGGTGATCATTGGCAGGCTGGGCAGTTGCTCCTCGCCATTCATCAGTTGAGTGACCACCTTGCGGTAGATCGAATAGTCCGACTCTGCTGCGCTCAATCCGCTTCCCCCTGATTCGTGTGGCGGCAGTGTAGCCATGCCCGACCGCCACGCCCATGGGCGTCGAGAAATGATCGGACGACCTGTTCAGGGCAGCGTTACACCGTAGGGCCTGGCGAGCTTCGCCAAGCGACCATCGGCACGCATTTGCCGCATCACGCGGCCAATATCGTCGCGCAACTGGCGGTGGGATTCGTCCCTGGGCAGGGCAAAGTAGCCGATCTGGGTATCGATCACTGGGGTAAGGCGACGCACCTTGTCGGCGATGCCGAGTGCCTCGATGCGTGGCAGGGAATCGCGCTCGTTGCTCGCCGCCAGATCGACCCGATTCGCCATCAGCAGTTTGAAGGCCAACTCGACCGACGGCGCGACGTGCAGGTCGAGCTGCCCGCGCATGGCTTCAAAGCGTTCGCCGTAACTCCAGCCGTGGATGATGGCGATACGTTGCCCCATCAGGCTGGTCAGGCTGCCATCCCAGGACACTTCAGATTCGCTGCGGACATAGAAGACCACGCGGTCGCGGTAGAAACCCGGCTCGGCAAACTGGAAGCGGCGCTCCCGAGCCGCAGTGCGGTAAGGGCCGACCAGCACATCGGCACGTCCCTCCTCCACCAGCTTCTGCGCACGGGCCCAGGGATAGATCTCGAAGCGCACCTCATCGCCAAGTTCCCGGGCAATCGCGCGCATCACGTCCACTCCCAGCCCGCGGTGCTCCCCGTTCGGGTCGAGGACGTAGATTCCGGGGAACTCGGTGCCGACCGCAAGCAATTCACGGCCATTGGCGAAGGGGACCAGGCCCAGCACCCAGAGAATGACGCAGAGGGTGCGAAAACTCGGACGCATGCCCGCGGACCTCGGTCAGCTGCTATCCATGAGCCTAGTTGGGTCGACATCGCTTTTCATGTCCACCGGCGCTCGAGCCGAGTACCGACGGTGGATCGATGAAGCGTGATCCTGTGTCAGTTCGGGTCAGGCGGGCAGCTCACGCCAGGTGAGATAGACACGCAGGTCGAACTCAAGTTGATGGTAGCCGGGCAGCATGTGCTCGCAGAGTTGGTAGAAGGCCTTGGTGTGGTCGCGCTCCTTCAAGTGCGCCAGCTCGTGGACCAGGATCATCTGCAGGAACTCCGGGGCGGCTTCTCTGAACAGCGAGGCGACGCGGATTTCCTTCTTCGCCTTGAGCTTGCCGCCCTGCACCCGCGAGATGGCGGTATTCAGCCCCAGGGCCTTGTGCACGACGTCGAGCTTGTTGTCGTAGAGCACCTTGTCCGGCGCCGGGGCGTTGCGCAGGTGTTCCTGCTTCAGCGCCATGGCGTAGCTGTATAGCGCCTTGTCGCTCTGCACCTCGTGGCGGCCCGGATAGCGCCGCTCCAGGTAATCGCCCAGGCGGCCGGCGTCGATCATCTGCGCAACCTGATCCTGGAGGTTGGCTGGGTAGCCGCGGAGGTACTTGAGACTGGTCATGACAGAGCAAGCGGGGGATGGAAGGCGCGACAGTCTACCCGAGCCGGGCGAGATGCGAGCGCTTCCCGGACCAACCGGATGCACCTCGAAAAGTTCCCAAGGGCTTTGCGACACAGTTCAATTTCCCAACAAATTCCCCCTCGGGCCCGCCGCGGGTATCGCTGATAGCACCGAGCCAGAGCCTTCCAAAAAACCGGCGCGGCCATCAGAAGAAATTCCTTATCCATCAAGGCCAGTCATATCCGGCCGTTTTTCGCCGCTCACAGAAAAGCAATAGCGCAATACTGGCCAGCGTCGATTTAGACATTTTATTGACGCCAATATGTCGACAATTGGTGGCTGACAAAGGCACCTGTGCCTTCGTATAAAGCGCTCGCGAGACGGCCAAACGCCTTCGGACGAAACGGCGGGCAACTGCCACCTGCAACCTTCACTTTTGGTTCGAGCGACTTTGGCCGGAACACCGTCGTGTGACGTGGTCTCGCAGCGCCCGACCGGAAGATTCTTTCGAGAACTCCGCGATGATCGACCTCTCCACCTGGAACCTGACCCTTCCCGTAGGCGTACCCGCTGTCACCATCGAAACCCCGCTGCTGGTGGGCGGCTACCGGGACTATTACTTCCAGAACGACAGCTCCACCGTGCGCTTCTGGGTCCCGGTCAACGGCAGCACCACCGCCAACGCCATCTACCCGCGCAGCGAACTGCGCGAGACCTACGCCGACGGCAAGCTGCGCAACTGGACCTATCCCAGCGCCGACAACCTGCTCAGCGCCAACCTCGCCGTCAGCCAGGTACCCTCCACCGGCAAGCTGGTGATCGGCCAGATCCACGCCTACGGCAGCACCAGCCCCATGCTCAAGCTGGAGTACCAGTTCAAGACCAAGACGCAGACCGCCAACATCGTCGCCAAGGTACGCAACTCACCCGACGACGAAACCAGCGTGGTGATCCCGTTGCTCAGTGGTATCCCGCTCAACCAGCGCTTCAGCTACGTGATCGACCTGTCACCCAAGGGCCTGCTCAGCGTGATGGTCAACGGCAGCTTGTGGAGCCAGCAGCTCTCCACGACCTGGGCGCCGAAACCGCTGTACTTCAAGGCGGGGGTGTATGCACAGGACAACGAGGGGTATGAGACGGAAGCGGGAGCGGCGACCTTCTACAGCCTGAAGATCGAGCATCGGGCGCCTTGAGGACCCCGTAGCAGTCAGCTTGCTGGCGAACAGGTGCTATTCGCTGGCAAGCCAGCTCCTACAGGGAATGTGGTTTCCCGCAACGGACAAAGCCGATTTCATTCGCCAAGGCAGCGCGCCAGCGCCTTGCTATCCGTCAGCAGGCAAGGCTGATCGGCCAAGTAACTCCGATAAACCCTGAGCAGATCGCCTTCGCTGATCCGGCAATCGTCTGCCGGGCACTGACTGGCGAACTCGAAGCGCCCGGCGGGCGGGTCCGCCAGGCGGATCTTCAACGACGGCCAGCCAGAGGGCTTCGCCGCCGAAGGTGTGAACAGCCAGGCGCCCTTGCGCTGTACCAGGGCGCCGCCCGCCTCGGCGTAGTCGAAGACGAACATCAGCGTGCGCGAGGTCTTGGTGGTGCAGTCGGTGCGATCGAGGCATAGCTGCGGATCGCTGGAAACCGGCTCAGGCGGTGGCGCGGGAGCCGTCGGCGGCTGGCCGGCACAGCCTGCGAGCAGCAAGGCGAAACCCATCATCAGAGGCAGGCGCATCGGAAACTCCTGTTACCGGATACGAAAGAGCCCCGCATTGCGGGGCTCCTCGTGAAGGCGGTCGGGGGTCAGTTGACCTTCGCTACCAGCTCGCCCTTGGCGTAGCGCGCGAACATGCCATCCAGGGAGATCGGCTTGATCTTGGAGGCGTTGCCGGCGGTGCCGAAGGCTTCGTAACGGGCGATGCAGATGTCGCGCATGGCTTCGACAGTCTTGGCGAAGTACTTGCGCGGGTCGAACTCGGCCGGGTTCTGGGCCAGGAAGCGACGGATGGCACCCGTGGAAGCCAGACGCAGGTCGGTGTCGATGTTCACCTTGCGCACGCCGTACTTGATGCCTTCGACGATTTCTTCGACCGGCACGCCGTAGGTTTCCTTAATGTCGCCACCGAACTCGTTGATGATCGCCAGCCAGTCCTGCGGTACGGAGGACGAACCGTGCATCACCAGGTGGGTGTTGGGGATGCGCTTGTGGATTTCCTTGATGCGATCGATGGCGAGGATGTCACCGGTCGGCGGCTTGGTGAACTTGTAGGCGCCGTGGCTGGTGCCGATGGCGATGGCCAGGGCGTCCACCTGGGTCTTCTTGACGAAGTCAGCGGCCTCTTCCGGGTCGGTCAGCATCTGGCTGTGATCCAGGATGCCTTCGGCGCCAACGCCGTCTTCCTCGCCGGCCTGGCCGGTTTCCAGGGAGCCCAGGCAGCCCAGTTCGCCTTCCACGGACACGCCGCAGGCGTGGGCGAAGGCAACGGTCTGCTGGGTGACGCGGACGTTGTATTCGTAGTCGGACGGGGTCTTGCCGTCTTCACGCAGGGAGCCGTCCATCATCACGGAGGAGAAGCCCAGCTGAATGGAGCGCTGGCAGACGTCAGGGCTGGTGCCGTGGTCCTGGTGCATGCACACCGGGATGTGCGGGAATTCTTCGATGGCAGCCAGGATCAGGTGACGCAGGAAGGGCGCGCCGGCGTATTTGCGGGCACCGGCGGAAGCCTGCACGATCACCGGGGAGTCGGTCTTGTCGGCCGCTTCCATGATGGCGCGCATCTGTTCCAGGTTGTTGACGTTGAAAGCCGGTACGCCGTAGCCGAATTCGGCGGCGTGATCCAGCATCTGGCGCATGCTGATGAGTGCCATGGTGTTTCAGTCTCCCAAGTGGGTGGGCTGTCAAATTACAAAGCCTGCCGCAGGGGCAGGCCGGGTTCAAGTTCCCGGAGAGGAGCGGTCATCCGCTAACCCCGGGATGAATCAGAAACGGATCAAAGTGCCTTGCAGCCGCGACCGATCAGATCATCGGTAGCCACCCAGTAGACCAGGCCTTCGTCACCCTTGGTGTGGAAGGCCAGGTTGCCGTCGCTGTAGAGCGCGCCGGAGCCTGAGGGTTCCCGTTTCAAGCGATGGACGATATCGCCGCCGCCCAGGCGCAGATCGACACTCTCCTTGTCGGCGCCGGCAAAGCGCCAGAGGACCTCGGTCTGACTGTCGCAGACCCAGCGGGTCCAGTCGTCGCTGGGTGCCTGCTGGCTGGCACAACCGGCCAGCAGTGCGAAGCCCGCGAGGGCGAACCAACCTTTCATCCACGTCTCCTTGGGGATGGCTCCGGCCATCCGGGCACTGCGCCGTCACGGGCAATGCTGTTGTCCTTCGTTGCTCTCAGTGGGATCACCACTGCTTTGCGCCTCGACCCGCTGGTCGTCCTGATTGCTCGGGATTATCACCTGGGGCGGGCTCATCACTTCACAGGTGCTGGACGGCTTACCGCCGGAACAGCCGAGCAACCCAGCACCTAGAAACAGCAGAATCGCAGCGTAGCGCATGGCAGGCACTCCTTTTTGCATCCCCTTTCAAGGGACCACGGGTGCCAGCCATGGTTTAGGTCGTTTTACTTGGCGCGCTGCTCCAGAACCTCTACGGCCGGGAGCACTTTACCTTCAACGAACTCGAGGAATGCGCCACCGCCGGTGGAGATGTAGGAGATCTGCTCGTTCACGCCGTACTTGTCGATCGCCGCCAGCGTGTCGCCGCCGCCAGCGATGGAGAAGGCCGGGCTTTCGGCGATGGCCATGGCCAGGACCTTGGTGCCGTTGCCGAACTGGTCGAACTCGAACACACCCACCGGACCGTTCCAGAGGATGGTCTTCGAGGACTTCAGCAGCTCGGCGAACTGGGCGGCGGTTTGCGGGCCGATGTCCAGGATCATGTCGTCATCGGCAACATCGGCGATGGCCTTGACGGTAGCGGCGGCGCTTTCGGCGAACTCCTTGGCGACCACAACGTCCACCGGCAGCGGCACGCTGACCTTGGCGGCGATGGCCTTGGCAGTGTCGACCAGGTCAGCCTCGTACAGGGACTTGCCCACCTTGTAGCCCGCCGCGGCGAGGAAGGTGTTGGCAATGCCACCGCCGACGATCAGCTGATCACAGATCTGCGACAGGGAGTTCAGCACATCGAGCTTGGTGGACACCTTGGAGCCGGCAACGATGGCGGCCATCGGACGGGCCGGGTTGCCCAGGGCCTTGCCCAGTGCATCCAGCTCGGCAGCCAGCAGCGGGCCGGCAGCAGCAACCTTGGCGAACTTGGCCACGCCGTGGGTCGAACCCTCGGCGCGGTGGGCGGTACCGAAGGCGTCCATCACGAAGACGTCGCACAGGGCGGCGTATTGCTGGGCCAGCTCGTCGGCGTTCTTCTTCTCGCCCTTGTTGAAGCGCACGTTCTCGAACAGCACGACCTGGCCGGGCTGCACATCAACGCCACCGAGGTAGTCGGCCACCAGCGGCACTTCGCGACCGAGGGCCTTGCTCAGGTAGTCGGCGACTGGCTTGAGGCTGTTCTCTTCGGAGAACTCGCCTTCGGTGGGACGGCCCAGGTGGGAGCAGACCATTACCGCCGCGCCCTTCTCCAGTGCCAGCTTGATGGTCGGCAGGGAGGCGAGGATGCGCGCATCACTCTTCACGACGCCGTCCTTCACCGGCACGTTGAGATCCTCACGGATCAGTACGCGCTTACCCTGGAGGTCGAGGTCGGTCATTTTCAACACGGTCATGGGGTCAGTCCTTCACGGGGGCTGGTTGTTAACGAGAAACAGCGGAAACCCGCAGATAGTGGTCTGCGGTGTCGAGCATACGGTTGGCGAAACCCCATTCGTTGTCGAACCAGGCCAGCAGGTTGACCAGGCGCGGGCCGGACACGCGGGTCTGGCTGCCATCGACGATGGCGGAATGGGGATCGTGGTTGAAATCGCAGCTGGCGTGAGGCAACTCGGTGTAGGCCAGCAGGCCCTTCAGCGGGCCGCTTTCCGCGGCCTCGCGGAGCACCCGGTTGATCTCGGCGGCCGAGGTATCGCGGGCGGTCTGCAGGGTGATGTCCAGGCAGGACACATTCACCGTGGGCACGCGGATAGCCTTGGCCTGGATGCGCCCGGTCAGCTCCGGCAGCAGGCGCTCGATACCCCGGGCGAGCCCTGTGGATACCGGGATCACCGACTGGAAGGCGGAGCGGGTGCGGCGCAGGTCTTCGTGGTGATAGGCATCGATCACGGGCTGGTCGTTCATCGCCGAGTGGATGGTGGTAATGGAGACGTACTCCAGACCCACTGACTCGTTGAGAAGTTTCAGCAGCGGCACGCCGCAGTTGGTGGTGCAGGAGGCGTTGGACACCAGCTTTTCGGAGCCGGTCAGGCTGTCCTGGTTGACGCCGTAGACGATGGTGGCGTCGATGTCCGCCTCGCCGGCCATCGGCTGCGACAGCAGCACCCGGGGCGCGCCGGCAGCCAGGAAACGCTCGGCCTGCTGGCGATGGGTGTACTGGCCGGAGCATTCCAGCACCAGGTCCACGTCGAGGGCGGTCCAGTCGATGCCCTCCGGTTCGGCGCTGCGCAGCACCTTCACGCAGTTGCCGTTGATATGCAGGCAATCGCCATCCACACGCACTTCGCCGGGGAAGCGGCCGTGAGTGGAGTCGAAGCGGGTCAGGTACTCGATGCTGGCCTGGTCGGCCAGGTCGTTCAGCGCGACGATCTCGAAGCTCGCCTCGCCACTGCGCTCATGGAGCGCGCGCAGCACGCAACGGCCAATACGGCCGTAGCCGTTGAGGGCGACTTTGAAGGGGCGATTGCTGGGCATAGTGCGCTCGCAGGACCGGGAGGTAGGAAATCCTGTAGGAGCGAGCTTTGCTCGCGAACCCTGCGCGAAGCAAAAAAGCTTCGCGAGCAGAGCTCGCTCCTACGGACGGGTCAGACGTCCAGCAGTTCTTCGGCGGTGCCGACGATGTTGTCGACGGTGAAGCCAAAGTGCTCGAACAGCGCGGCGGCCGGGGCCGACTCACCGAAGCTGGTCATACCGATCACGCGACCTTCCAGGCCGACGTACTTGTACCAGAAGTCCGCATGGGCGGCCTCGATGGCGATGCGCGCGCCAACCTGCACCGGCAGTACGGCCTGCTTGTAGGCGGCGTCCTGCTGATCGAACAGGTTGGTGGACGGCATGGACACCACGCGCACTTTGCGGCCGGCGGCGGTCAGCTTGTCGAAGGCCTGGACGGCCAGACCGACTTCGGAACCGGTGGCGATCAGGATCAGCTCCGGCTCCCCAATGCTGTCCTTCAGCACATAGCCACCGCGGGCGATATCGGCGATCTGGCCGGCATCGCGCGTCTGGTGAGGCAGGTTCTGGCGGGAGAAGATCAGCGCGCTCGGGCCATCATTACGCTCGATGGCGGACTTCCAGGCCACGGCGGATTCCACCGCGTCGGCCGGACGCCAGGTGTTCAGGTTCGGGGTGCAGCGCAGGCTGGCGAGCTGCTCGACCGGCTGGTGGGTCGGACCGTCTTCGCCCAGACCGATGGAGTCGTGGGTGTAGACGAACAGCACGCGCTTCTTCATCAGCGCGGCCATGCGCACGGCGTTGCAGGCGTACTCCATGAACACCAGGAAGGTGGCGCCGTAAGGAATGAAGCCGCCGTGCAGGGCGATGCCGTTCATGATGGCGCTCATGCCGAACTCGCGAACGCCGTAGAACAGGTAGTTGCCGGAGGCATCCTCAGCGGACACGCCCTTGCAGCCTTTCCACAGGGTCAGGTTGGAGCCGGCCAGGTCAGCCGAGCCACCGAGGAATTCCGGCAGCAGCGGACCAAAGGCATTCAGGGCGTTCTGGCTGGCCTTGCGGCTGGCGATGGTTTCGCCCTTGGCGGCAACTTCAGCGATGTAGGCATCGGCCTTGGCGGAGAAGTCAGCCGGCAGCTGGCCCTTGATGCGGCGCTGGAACTCGGCAGCCAGTTCCGGATGAGCGGCGGCGTAGGCGGCGAAACGCTCGTTCCACGCGGCCTCGCGGGCGGCACCGGCAGCCTTGGCGTCCCACTCGGCGTAGATGTCGGCCGGGACTTCGAAGGGTGCATGGTTCCAGCCCAGCGCAGCGCGGGTCAGGGCGATTTCGTCGTTGCCCAGCGGCGCACCGTGGCACTCTTCCTTGCCCTGCTTGTTCGGCGAACCGAAGCCGATCACGGTCTTGCAGCAGATCAGGGTCGGACGGTCGCTGGACTTGCGCGCGGTCTCGATGGCGGTCTTGATCTCGTCGGCGTCATGGCCGTCGACGTTGCGGATCACCTGCCAGCCGTAGGCTTCGAAGCGCTTCGGGGTATCGTCGGTGAACCAGCCATGGACTTCGCCATCGATGGAAATGCCGTTGTCGTCGTAGAACGCGACCAGCTTGCCCAGGCCCAGGGTACCGGCCAGGGCACAGACTTCGTGGGAAATGCCTTCCATCATGCAGCCATCGCCGAGGAACACGTAGGTGTTGTGGTCGACGATATTGTGGCCGTCACGGTTGAACTGGGCAGCCAGGGTCTTTTCGGCGATGGCAAAACCCACGGCGTTGGCGATGCCCTGTCCCAGCGGACCGGTGGTGGTCTCGACGCCGGCGGTGTAGCCATATTCCGGGTGACCCGGCGTACGACTGCCGAGCTGGCGGAAGTTTTTCAGGTCTTCGATGGTGAGGTCGTAGCCGGTCAGGTGCAGCAGCGAGTAGTTCAGCATCGAGCCGTGACCGTTGGACAGCACGAAACGGTCGCGGTTGGGCCATTCGGGGTTGTTCGGGTTGTGCTGCAGGTAATCCCGCCAGAGCACTTCGGCGATATCGGCCATTCCCATGGGGGCGCCGGGGTGGCCGCTGTTGGCTTTCTGCACCGCATCCATGCTCAGGGCACGAATGGCATTGGCACGCTCACGACGGCTGGGCATCGCTTATCTCCTGCAGGTCTGAATAGACGGCTAATCGAAAAAAGGCCGCTATTTTCGCCCAGCCAGCAGGTCGCGGGCAATCACAGATGGTCGCAGTTCGCCGGTCAGTTACGCGAAAGCCCCTCGGCAGCCGCAAGGCAGGGCGCCTGGAACAGCTCTCCGTGCCAGAGTCCGGTCAGTGTCCGCGCCATCACTTGCAGCCAGATCAGTGCCAATCCGAGGGCCAGCGTCGCGCCCACCGGACCGAAGAAGTCCATTCCGGTACGCCGCTGGAGCTCGAAGGTAGCCAGGGTGAAAACCGCCAGCGGGAAGGTGAAACCCCACCAGCCGAGGTTGAATCGCATGTCCTGGCGCAAGTGGCGTCGGGTGCAGAAGAGCGCCATCACCAGCCACCAGCACGCAGCGCCCCAGAGCAGCAGGCCGCCGAGCAAACCGACATCGCGGGCGAGTTCCGCCACGCCCGCCAGCGCGGTGCCGGCAAAAGCGGCGGGCATCGCCTTGCCCAGGCTCAGCAGCCCCAGGCAGCCCGTGGCCAACGGGCCGACCGGCAGCCAACTGGTCGCGGCAAACTCGCTGCCCGGCAGTTTGTGCAGAGCCAGGCGCAACAGCACCAGCGTGATAAGGGAGAAGGCCAGGCTCAGGGAGACGCCCCAGAGCAGGTAGCCGACCAGCAGCACCTGCCGCGCCGCTTCCGGGGCAAGGTGCGGCGCCAGCACCCCGGCTGCAGCAGCAGCCACTTCCGGTGCGACGATGGGCAGCAGCCACACCGCCGTGAGCTTCTCCAGGGCGTGTTCCTGACGTGTAAACATCAGATAGGGCACCAGCAGCGCCGCCCCCAGCGCCAGCATCACATCCAGCCACCACAACCCATGAGCGAGGGCGAGCGCCCCATCGCCCCAGCGCGGCACGCCGAACAGCACCAGGCCGTTGGTCAGGGTTGCCAGCCCCATGGGAATGGCGCCGAGGAACATTGACTGCACCGGGTGCGACAGCATCGGCCGCAGCGTGTCGGGATACAGCAGGAAGCGGGCAATGAACAGAAGGGCGAAGCCGCCAAAGAGCACGGCATTGAACAACCACAAGCCTTCCGCCAGCTGCGCCTCGAATGCCCCGCCCCCGGGTAATGCGGCCACCACCAGCGCCAGCGCGCCGGTGCCCATGGTCATGGCGAACCAACTGGGCGTGAACTGACGAACGAAGGCCAAGGGCTCCGCGAGACGGGTAAAGGGGCGTGGCATCGTGGACTCCGGTCGGGTGATCCCGCAGCGGGAAAGACGGAGCCAGACTAGGTCGCGCTGTGCTATATGAAAACTACATATTCAGTATCTATCACATGCCTTTTATTTATGAACCTACACCACCTCAAGGTCTTCCTTGCCGTCGCCGAGAGCGGCAGCATCAGTGCCGGTGCCAGCCACCTGTTCATTAGTCAGCCGGCGGTAACCCGGGAAATCCGCGATCTGGAAGCCAGCATCGGCCTGCCCCTGTTCGACCGCCGGCCGCGCGGGGTGAGCCTGACGGAAGGCGGCCGGCGCCTGCTGCAGTACGCCCAGCGCATCTTCGCCCTGGAAGCGGCCGCCGAGCGCGACCTGCGTGACTTCGCCAGCCTCGATGACGGTGAGCTGCGCCTCGGCGCCAGCGCCACCCTGGGCAGCTACCTGCTGCCGGAACTGATCGAACGCTTCCACCAGGTGCATCCGTCCGTGGCGGTGGACCTCGCCGTCAGCAATACACGCGAAGTGGCAGCACAGCTGGAGGATGGCCGCATCAGCCTGGGCTTCGTGGAGGGCGCCTTCGATGACAAGGCCTTTGCCAGCCACCTACTGGACCGTGACCGCCTGCTTCCGGTTGCCGGACCGGCGCACCCGCTGGCGGGACGCAGTGAACTCGATGCACGAGACCTCGCCGGACAGCCCCACTACCTGCGCGAACAGGGCTCGGCCACGCGCGCCAGCGTCGAGCAGGCCTACCGTGAGCGCGGCATCGAATTGCGCCCGCGCATGTCCATCGGCAGCACGGAAGCGCTCAAAAGGCTGGTACAGGACGGCCACGGCATTGCCTGGCTGTCGCCGCACATGGTTCGCGAGGAGCTGGCCAGCGGTCGCCTGGTCCGCCTGGAGGTGGCGAATCTGCGCATCGAGCGCACGCTTCATGCCATCTGGCGGCCGAAGCAGAACCTGAGCCCCGCCCCGGCCGCCTTCCTCGACCTGGTGCGCCAGGCCGGCTAACCGCCGATCACCCAATATCAAAACTTTTTGATATTGGCATTGCGACACCCGGGGTCGGGGGCTAGACTGCGCCCCCTATGAGCCTGCGCGTACCCCAGATCCGTCATGACGACAGCGACGAGCTGGCCGCCCTGTGCAAGGCCGGCGGCGATCCGCTGCGCCTGAACGTGCTGCGGGTACTGGCCAACGACTCGTTCGGCGTGCTGGAGCTGGCACAGATCTTCGCCACCGGCCAATCAGGCATGAGCCATCACCTCAAGGTGCTGGCGCAGGCGGGGTTGGTGGCGACCCGACGCGAAGGCAATGCGATTTTCTACCGTCGCGCCCTGGCGCAGAACGAGCGGGTCGGCGGCATGTTGCACGCAGCCCTGCTGGCCGAGGTAGACGAACTGGAGCTACCGGCCGAAATCGCTGGACGCATCACCGAGGTGCACGCCCAGCGCGAAGCGGTGAGTCGCGACTTCTTCGCCCGTGCGGCGGAAAAATTCCAGGCGCAGCAAGACCTGATCGCAGGATTGCCGCAATACCGTGACAGCGTGCTGGCATTGCTCGACGCACTGAGTTTCGAATCCGGCGCCACGGCGCTGGAGGTCGGGCCTGGAGACGGCGGCTTCCTGCCGGACCTGGCACGGCGTTTCCGCCAGGTCACGGCGCTGGACAACAGCCCGGCCATGCTGGAACTGGCGCGGATGCGCTGCAGCGAAAAAGGCCTCGGCAACGTCGAACTGCGACTGGCCGATGCCCTGAATGACGAGCAGGCGGCCGCCGACTGCGTGGTGCTGAACATGGTCCTGCACCACTTCGCGGCACCGGCCGATGCGATGAAACAATTGGCCCAGCGGGTGCAGCCAGGTGGCGCGCTGCTGGTAACCGAGTTGTGCAGCCACAACCAGAGTTGGGCCAGGGAGGCCTGCGGCGATCTATGGTTGGGCTTCGAACAGGACGACCTGGCCCGTTGGGCCAATGCCGCGGGGCTCACGCCCGGCGAGAGCCTCTACATTGGCTTGCGAAACGGCTTTCAGATTCAGGTTCGGCACTTCGCCAAACCGGACTCACGAAGCGAACTCACCCACCGGTAACGAATAGGAAAACCGATAGATGAGCGAATACTCCCTGTTTACCTCCGAATCCGTGTCCGAAGGCCATCCGGACAAGATCGCCGACCAGATTTCCGATGCCGTCCTCGACGCCATCATCGCCCAGGACAAGCACGCCCGCGTTGCCTGCGAAACCCTGGTCAAGACCGGCGTTGCGATCATCGCCGGTGAAGTCACCACCTCTGCCTGGGTCGACCTGGAAGAGCTGGTGCGCAAGGTCATCATCGACATCGGCTACGACAGCTCCGACGTCGGCTTCGACGGCGCCACCTGCGGCATCCTGAACATCATTGGCAAGCAGTCCCCCGACATCAACCAGGGTGTCGACCGCTCCAAGCCTGAAGACCAGGGCGCCGGTGACCAGGGCCTGATGTTCGGCTACGCCAGCAACGAAACCGACGTGCTGATGCCCGCCCCGATCTGCTTCTCCCACCGTCTGGTGGAGCGTCAGGCCGAAGCCCGCAAGTCCGGCCTGCTGCCGTGGCTGCGCCCGGATGCCAAGAGCCAGGTCACCTGCCGCTACGAGAACGGCAAGGTCGTCGGCATCGACGCCATTGTGTTGTCCACCCAGCACAACCCCGACGTGAAGTACTCCGACCTGCGCGAAGGCGTGATGGAGCTGATCGTCAAGCACGTGCTGCCGGCCGAACTGCTGCACAAGGACACCCAGTTCCACATCAACCCGACCGGCAACTTCGTGATCGGCGGCCCGGTGGGCGACTGCGGCCTGACCGGTCGCAAGATCATCGTCGACTCCTACGGCGGCATGGCCCGTCACGGCGGCGGCGCGTTCTCCGGCAAGGACCCGTCCAAGGTTGACCGTTCCGCTGCCTACGCCGGCCGTTACGTGGCCAAGAACATCGTCGCCGCCGGTCTGGCCGAGCGTTGCGAGATCCAGGTGTCCTACGCCATCGGCGTGGCCCTGCCGACCTCCATCTCGATCAACACCTTCGGCACCGGCAAGATCAGCGACGACAAGATCGTCCAGCTGGTTCGCGAGCACTTCGACCTGCGTCCGTACGCGATCACCAAGATGCTCGACCTGCTGCACCCGATGTACCAGCCGACCGCGGCCTACGGCCACTTCGGCCGCAATCCCTATGAGATGACCTACGGTGACGACACCTTCACCGCGTTCACCTGGGAAAAAACCGACAAGGCCGACGCCCTGCGCATTGCCGCTGGCCTCTAAGCCCTGACCGATCGGCAAAGAGCCCCGCCTGGTGCGGGGCTTTTTGTTGGGCGCTTCACAGCGCTGCGCTTTCCCCCACAACGAACCGCGCCTGGACGGACACGCAATTCAGCTCCCGCCGGCAAGCACCCTGCCTAGACTGGCCGCCTCCCCCACGAGCACGGAGGCTCGCCATGAAAACCTGGGTGTTTCTTCCCTTCCTCCTGCCTTGCCTCGCCCTGGCCGCCGCTTGCCCGGACTGGCCAAGCGAACGCGCCAGCACCGAACTCGCCGCCCTCGACAAGCGCATCGCCGACTGGGACGTCCAGTACCACCGCGAGGGCCGTTCGCCGGTGGACGACGAGCTCTACGACCAGAGCCGCGCACGCCTGGACCTGCTGCGCGACTGCTTTCCCGCCGAAGCGCCGCCGATCCGCGCCCCCCTTGCCGGCGCTTCAGGCAGGGTCCGCCACCCGGTGTCCCAGACCGGCCTGGACAAGCTGCGGGACATCGACGAACTGCGCCGCTGGATGGGCCAGCGCCGCGACCTGTGGGTCCAGCCCAAGGTGGATGGCGTGGCCGTCACCCTGGTGTACCGCCAGGGGCGGCTGGCGCAGGCCATCAGCCGGGGCGACGGCGACCACGGGCAGGACTGGACCGACAAGGCACGGCGCATCGCCGCTATTCCGGCGCAGCTAGCCGGCATCGGCAATGGCGTATTGCAGGGCGAACTCTACTGGCGACTGGACGCTCACGTGCAGGCGGAACATGGCGGTCAAGGCGCGCGCGGAAAAGTGGCCGGGCTGCTCAATCGACGCGAACTGGAAGATCGCGACGCCCGCGGCATCGGCCTCTTCGTCTGGGACTGGCCAGACGGCCCCGCGCAGATGGGCAAGCGCCTGCAAGGCCTGGGGGCAATGGGGTTCGAAGAGGCCATCGAACTCACCCGCCCCGTCGCCAGCACCGAGGACATCGCGGCCTGGCGCGAACGCTGGTATCGCTCGCCGCTGCCGTTCGCCAGCGACGGCATCGTCATTCGCCAGGGCACGCGACCGGCGGCGCGACGGTGGAAGCCGCAACCGCCGCACTGGGCGGTGGCCTGGAAATACCCGTTCACCAGGGCCCTGGCGGAAGTCCGCGCGGTGGAATTCAAGGTGGGTCGCACCGGTCGGGTCACGCCACTGCTGAAGCTGGCGCCGGTCGAACTGGATGGCCGGCGTATCCAGCGCGTCGGGCTGGGCTCCCTGAAACGCTGGCGAGCACTGGACGTCCGCCCCGGCGACCAGGTGGCCATCGCCCTGGCCGGCCTGACGATTCCACAGCTGGATTCCGTGGTGCTGCGTGCCGCCGAGCGTCCCCAGGTGCAAGCGCCCGCGGCTGGCCAGTATCACGCCCTCAGTTGCTTTCGCCCGGAACCTGACTGCCACGAGCAATTCCTTTCGCGCCTGGAATGGCTGGGCGGCCGCAAGGGGCTGGACTTGCAAGGAATGGGGCGCGGCACCTGGGCCCGCCTGCAACTGAGCGGGCTGCTGGACTGGCTGGACCTCGACGTGGCGGCACTGGAAGCCAGACCTGGCATCGGCGCACTACGCGCCAGCGCACTGGCACAGCGCTTCGACGATGCCCGCGCAAGGCCGTTCGCGCGGTGGCTGGCCGCATTGGGCCTGCCGCCCACGGGCGGAGTACGGCTGGAGGGCAACTGGGCAACGCTCAGCAGCAGGAACGCACGAGACTGGCAAACGCGCGAAGGCCTGGGGACGATCAAGGCTGCCAGGCTGGAGGCCTTCTTTCAGCATCCGGACGTTAAGGCGCTGGCAGAGCGGCTCCGGAGCGCCGGGGTAGACGGATTCTCCGCGACTCAGTAAGCGCGGAATTCCTTGTGGCAGGCCTCGCAGCTGTCTTCCACCTTCTGCACCAGGGGCGCCATGCCCTGGGCGGTCAGCGGGCGGGCCTGGGCTGCACTGGCGAGCTGGCCGGTGCTGGCTTCCAGCTCGCGCACGAGCGTCTGGAAACGCTCCTCGCGTTGCCAGACCTCATCGCGGGCAGCGCTGTCGGCATCGCCTTCCTGTACCTGTGGAAAATGCTGCCAGGGCTGACGGGAGAGCTGATCCAGCTTGGTCGCGCCAGTGGCGAAGCGCTGCTCGTCGAAACTGATGCGGCCACGCAGCATGCCGCCGAGGTCTTCGCTGGTACGCAGCATGTCCTTGAAGATCGCCTGGCGCTTGCCCAGCGGCGAATTGGGGTCCACGCCTCCGCAGGCGGCAAGGCCGAGGCAGGCGGTGACAACGATCAGAAGCGTCTTGGCATTCATCGGCAGGATCACGGGTAGGGCTGACGGCGGGCGACAGTATCCCCACCTGTCCGGCAAATACCAAGCCTGGCGACAGTTTGTCGCAGATCAATGAAGAGACGACCCAGCCCGCACCAGCCGGCGATTCCAGCCAGAATGGCGCCCCCGCGACTGGAGGAAAAACCGATGAACAGACGCTTTATCCTACCCGTGGCGTCCCGCGCCGAGCTGCAGGCAGCCGAGCAGGCACTGCCGCGGCGAAGGTCGGGGTGACCTCGAAGGCGTTGAGCTGGGCGTTGTGAGCGCGCTTGCGCCAACCGTCGAGGCTGGCGAGAAAACTGCGTGGCTCGTGGTTCTGGCGCAGGCCGAAATCGCCCCCGGTGAACTTGGCCGTGGCGGTGGAGAGATATGGCAGGAACAGGGCGATCAGTACGCACCAGCAGGCAAGGGTCATGGCGGCTCCGCGCAGTAAGGGACAGGCGTGCCAGCCTCCCCCGTCGCGCCATCGCCAGCCATGGCCGACCCGCCCGAGCGAAACGCGCCCGGGCCAATGCACGACTATTCCTTGAACTGGTCCTTGATGAAGGTGATCTCGGTCTTGCCATGCGGCGCAGGCAGGCCGTCTTCACCGATGTTCACGAACACCATCTTGTCGATCGTCAGGATGCTCTTGCGGGTGATCTTGTTGCGCACCTCGCAACACAGGGTTATGGACGTGCGACCGAATTCGGTGGCGGTGATGCCTAGCTCGATGATGTCGCTCTGGCGCGCCGAACTGACGAAATTGATCTCGGAGATGAACTTGGTGACCACGCGCTGATTGCCGAGCTGGATGATGGCGTAGATAGCCGCTTCTTCGTCTATCCACTTCAGCAGGCTACCGCCGAACAGGGTGCCGTTGGGGTTGAGGTCTTCGGGCTTGATCCATTTGCGCGTATGGAAATTCATGCAGCGTCCTCCTTGTGTGAGATGGGATGAATCATGAACGCGCGGCCGCGAGTTGTCGCAACAAGGGTTTCAATGGCTGCGATAGGCCCCCGTCCGGGCGACGGAAAACCTTGGGCTTGCCCGCCAGCACCGCTATAATCCGCAGGTTTTTTCAAACGACCGGCACAGCCCGGTCGTTCCCGCCTCCCTTCCGAGGGGCGCTGCAGCAAGTGGTGCCTGCTTCGAATCAGGCTCCGCCTGTCAGGCTCGGAAGGGGCGTAGACCCGGTCGGCACCCCGTCGATCGACAAACGCATCAACGGCGCCCATTCGCACACTACGAATGGAGACTCACGCATGAGCGCTGTCATGACGCCTGCCGATTTCAACGACTACAAGGTCGCCGACATTTCTCTGGCCGCCTGGGGCCGCCGCGAGCTGATCATCGCCGAATCCGAAATGCCGGCCCTGATGGCCCTGCGCCGCAAGTACGCTGGCCAGCAGCCGCTCAAAGGCGCGAAGATCCTCGGCTGCATCCACATGACCATCCAGACCGGCGTGCTGATCGAAACCCTGACCGCCCTGGGCGCTGAAGTACGCTGGTCCTCCTGCAACATCTTCTCCACCCAGGACCAGGCCGCTGCCGCCATCGCCGCCGCCGGTATCCCGGTGTTCGCCTGGAAGGGCGAGACCGAGGAGGAGTACGAGTGGTGCATCGAGCAGACCATCCTCAAGGACGGCCAGCCGTGGGACGCCAACATGGTGCTCGACGACGGCGGTGACCTGACCGAGATCCTGCATAAGAAATACCCGGCGATGCTGGAGAAGATCCACGGCATCACCGAAGAAACCACCACCGGCGTGCACCGTCTGCTCGACATGCTCAAGGCCGGCACCCTGAAAGTCCCGGCGATCAACGTCAACGACTCGGTGACCAAGAGCAAGAACGACAACAAGTACGGCTGCCGCCACAGCCTGAACGACGCCATCAAGCGCGGCACCGACCACCTGCTGTCCGGCAAGCAGGCGCTGGTGATCGGCTATGGCGACGTGGGCAAGGGCTCAGCCCAGTCCCTGCGTCAGGAAGGCATGATCGTGAAGGTCTCCGAAGTCGACCCGATCTGCGCCATGCAGGCCTGCATGGACGGCTTCGAAGTGGTTTCGCCCTACAAGAACGGCCTCAACGACGGCACCGAAGCCAGCGTCGATGCTGCGCTGCTGGGCAAGATCGACCTGATCGTCACCACCACCGGTAACGTCAACGTCTGCGACGCCAACATGCTCAAGGCCCTGAAGAAGCGCGCCGTGGTGTGCAACATCGGCCACTTCGACAACGAGATCGACACCGCCTTCATGCGCAAGACCTGGGCCTGGGAAGAAGTGAAGCCGCAGGTGCACAAGATCCACCGCACCGGCAACAACGGCTTCGACCCGCTCAACGACGACTACCTGATCCTGCTGGCCGAAGGCCGCCTGGTGAACCTGGGCAACGCCACCGGTCACCCGAGCCGGATCATGGACGGTTCCTTCGCCAACCAGGTGCTGGCACAGATCCACCTCTTCGAGCAGAAGTTCGCCGACCTGTCAGCCGCCGACAAGGCCACGCGCCTGACCGTCGAAGTGCTGCCGAAGAAGCTGGACGAAGAAGTGGCTCTGGAGATGGTCAAAGGCTTCGGTGGCGTGGTCACCCAGCTGACCAAGCAGCAGGCCGACTATATCGGCGTGACCGTGGAAGGCCCCTTCAAGCCGGACACCTACCGCTACTAAGAGCCATGGGCAGCAAGCTGCGTGGAAGGTGCTTCCCGCAGCTTGAGGTCTGCCACTGAAGGAAGTCTTCAATGTCCCAAGAACGCCGTTACAGCTTCGAGTTCTTCCCTGCCAAGACCGAAGCCGGGCATGAAAAACTCATGGCCACTGCCCGCAACCTGGCCAACTACCAACCGGATTTCTTCTCCTGCACTTACGGTGCCGGCGGCTCCACCCGCGACCGCACCCTGCAGACCGTGCTGCAGCTGGACGGTGAGGTGAAGGTGCCCACCGCGCCGCACCTGTCCTGCGTCGGTGACAGCAAGGCCGAACTGCGCGCCCTGCTGGCCTACTACAAGGACGCTGGCATCCAGCGCATCGTCGCCCTGCGTGGCGACTTGCCGTCGGGCATGGGCATGGCCAGCGGCGAGCTGCGCTTCGCCAACGAACTGGTTGAGTTCATCCGCGCGGAAACCGGTGACCACTTCCACATCGAAGTCGCCGCCTACCCGGAAGTTCACCCGCAGGCGCGCAGCTACGAGTCCGACCTCGCCAACTTCGTGCGCAAGGTCAAGGCCGGCGCCAGCAGCGCGATCACCCAGTACTTCTTCAATGCCGACAGCTACTTCTACTTCGTCGAGCGCGTGCGCAAGCTGGGCGTGGACATCCCGGTAGTCCCAGGCATCATGCCGATCACCAACTACAGCAAGCTGGCCCGTTTCTCCGACGCCTGCGGCGCGGAGATCCCGCGCTGGATACGCAAGCAACTGGAGGCCTACGCCGATGACACGCAGAGCATCCAGGCCTTCGGCGAGCAGGTGATCACCGAGATGTGTGAACAGCTCCTCCAGGGCGGTGCTCCCGGCCTGCACTTCTACACCCTGAACCAGGCCGAACCGAGCCTGGCAATCTGGAAGAACCTCAATCTGCCGCGTTGAGTTCCTTTTAGAGGACAAGAAGGCCGGGCGTTGTCCCGGCCTTTTTCTTTTCCGCATCTGCATGGCCGTGTAGGAGCGAGCGCCGACTCAGCCCGGAACGCCACATCCGTCTTTCATCCTGCTTATCGGGATAATTCCGGGTTACGCGCGACCAGCGCCTACCGGAGCAGCCTTTCCGGGCTCCCGCCTGTGCCTCGTCGCCAACCGCACCGTCGCCATCCTCACCTTTGGCTATGGGCATAAGGATTATCGCCGTCCCCTTACCTAGGATGCCCCCGCAACTACCTGCTCGGCGACCTGCCCGGCAGCGCGCGCGTCGGCAAGCAGGTGGTGAGCTGGGGCGAAAGCACCTTCATCGCCAACGGCATTAACGCCATCAACCCGACCGACGCCGCCGCGTTCCGCCGCCCTGGGCCTGACCGAGAACCTCTCGGTGGAAGCCTTCTACCAGCTGGAGTGGGACAAGACCGCCTGAACCTGGTGGCCGAAGTGGGCTTCAGCCATACAACGGCAAAGCGTGGTCGCCGAATGCCGCTTCAATACGGATACTGTCCGCGCTGCGCGCCGAGCAGTGGTTGCAAAACAATCCGGGCACCGTCCACACGACACGCGAACGCATCAAGCAGCAGTTGCGTGGCGCTTTCTACCCGCAACAGGACGGCTGGAAACGAGAGGTACTGAGTCAGGCACGCGAGGTGCTGGACCGGACCCTGGCCGGGTTGGCCAGTCCGCTGGATTGAAGACGGCTGTATCCGCCTGCGCGATTCGGTCGCGAAGGCGGTCACAGCTTCGCCTCTTTGACCCTTGGCGCACTACCCACAGCGCTTGCGGCCACGTAATCTGGCCACATGCCATTACTCAGCATGCTCCTCCTCACCCTGCTCGCCAGCCTCGGCTCAGCCGTCCAGGCCGCGCCCCTGCGCATCGTCAGCGAGCCCTGGGCACCCTATATCTACGAGGAGAACGGCCAGCCGCGCGGCTTGGACTACGAGGCCAGCGCCATCGTATTTCGGCGTCTGGGAATCGAGGTGCAATGGAGTCTGATGCCCTGGAAGCGCTGTCTGGTGGAGCTGGAGAGCGGATCGGCCGACGCGGTGCTGGATATTTTCCAGAACCGGGAGCGCGAGAAGCGGATGGCCTTTCCCCGTGAGCCGTTGTCGCAAGTGGAATTCGTGCTGTTCTGCGCCCGGCAACGGCCCTATCCCTTCCAGCGCCTGGCCGATCTTCAGGGTCTGAAGGTGGGTGTCTCCCCCGGCTACTGGTACGCCGACCAGGCCTTCCGCACCTCGCCGCTGTTCATCCGCGAGCCGGCGCCCACCCACGAGGCCAACCTCGGTAAGCTGGTGCGCGACCGGGTCGACCTGGTGGTGAACGACCGCCGGGCAGGACAATTCCTGCTCCGCCAGATGGGGCTCGAAAACCAGGTCGGTCAGCACGCCCAAGTGATCAGCCGCGACCACCTGTACCTCGCATTCCGCCGTCTGCCGCGCCTGGAAGGCCTGGCCGAACGCTTCGGCGAAGCGCTGCGGCGCTTAAAGCGGGAACCCGAATATGCACAGCTGGTAGCGCGCTACCAAGAGCCCGGTGGAGACATCTCCGGTAACCGTTGAGCACCACAAGGGCTGTACATTGCCTAGGAGCTGTTATACTCGGCGCTCCGTCAGGCATACGCCCGGACGCTGAGCCATCCCTTCGGCCAGCAGGACCGGTCGGGACCGCGCGCCATCGCCGCGATTCTAGCCAGACACGATCACCCTATTGGGCCAGCCCCTTAGAACTACACAGGATTTCCCATGTCCTTTGCTTCCCTCGGTCTCTCCGAGGCATTGGTCGGCGCCGTCGAAGCTGCCGGCTACGCCCAGCCCACCCCCGTGCAACAGCGGGCCATTCCCGCCGTGTTGCAAGGCCGCGACCTGATGGTTGCTGCCCAGACTGGTACCGGCAAGACTGCCGGTTTCGCATTGCCCGTTCTGGAACTGCTGTTCCCCAACGGTCACCACGACAAATCCCAGCGCCACGGCGCGCGCCAGGCGCGCGTACTGGTACTGGCCCCCACCCGCGAACTGGCGGCCCAGGTACACGACAGCTTCAAGCTTTACGCCCGTGACCTGAGCCTGACCAGCGCCTGCATCTTCGGCGGTGTCGGCATGAATCCCCAGGTGCAGGCCCTGTCCAAGGGCGTGGACCTGCTGGTGGCCTGTCCCGGCCGCCTGCTCGACCTGGCCGGACAGGGCAAAGTCGATCTCTCCCACGTGGAAATCCTCGTGCTCGACGAAGCCGACCGGATGCTCGACATGGGCTTCATCCACGATGTGAAGAAGGTCCTTGCCAAGCTGCCGCCCAAGCGCCAGAACCTGCTGTTCTCGGCGACCTTCTCGAAAGACATCGTAGACCTGGCCAACAAGCTGCTGCATGACCCCGAACGCATCGAGGTGACCCCGCCGAACACCACGGTGGAGCGCATCGAGCAGCGCGTGTTCCATCTCCCCGCCAGCCACAAGCGCGCCTTGCTGGCGCACCTGATCACGGTCGGCGCCTGGGAGCAGGTACTGGTCTTCACCCGTACCAAGCACGGCGCCAACCGGCTCGCCGAGTACCTCACCAAGCACGGCCTGGCCGCTGCCGCGATTCACGGCAACAAGAGCCAGAACGCGCGCACCAAGGCCCTGGCAGACTTCAAGGCCAACGACGTACGCATCCTGGTCGCCACTGATATCGCCGCCCGCGGCCTGGACATCGACCAGTTGCCCCATGTGGTCAACTTCGAGCTGCCTAACGTCGAAGAAGACTACGTGCACCGTATCGGTCGTACCGGCCGTGCCGGCCGTAGCGGTGAAGCCATCTCCCTGGTAGCGCCGGATGAAGAGAAACTGCTGAAGGCCATCGAGCGCCTGACCAAGCAGAAGATCCCGGACGGCGACACCCAGGGCTTCGACCCGGCGACAGTCGAGGCCGAACGCCCCGAAGCGCGCCCATCGCGCCCCGAACGCCAGCCGCGCGCCGACAAGCCCAAGCGCGAAGGCAAGGCACCGGCACACCAGGCGGCCGGTGAGTCCAAGGACGCCACCGGCGAAAGTGCCGAAGGCAAGGAGCGCAAGAGTCGCAATCGCCGCCGTGGCAAGGGTAAGGGCCAAGGCCAGGAGCAGGGCCAGCAAGGCCAGCAAGGCCAGCAAGGCCAACAGGCTGCCGGCCAACGACAGCCCCAGGCCCAGCAACCCAAGCAGGCACGTCCGCAGCAGTCCAACGCAGATCGCGATCCGGAAGAGTTCCTCGATGACGAGGTGGACAACTTCGGGAACCGCGTCGACTACGTCAGCCCCTACCCACCCAAGGGCCAGAACCAGGGCCGCAATCAGCGCCGTGGCGGTCAGGGCCAAGGCCAGGCACCGCGTCCGCAGGGCCAAGGGCAGGGTCAGGGTCGCAGTGGCGGCGGCGGTCAAAGCCGTAGCCAAGGCAGCAACCCGGCTCCGCGTCAGGGTGGTGGTGGCCAGAAGCAGGGCCAGAAACAAGGTCAGCAGCGCCAGGGCAAGCCCGCCAAAGGCCGTGGCAACGGCCCGCGCCGTGGCGACGATCAACTGGTGTCCCGTGGTCGCGACGAGCCGGCCGTGCAGGACCCACGGGCCAACAAGCCGGCACCGAAGATCATCATGAAAGAGTCCCGCACCGACCGTTTCCCAACGCCGGAGCAACTGGACGAACTGCAACAGAGCAACCGCCCGCGCGGCGAGAAGCCGGCACTGCTGACCCGCAATCGCTGAGTTTCAGCTGCTCATGAGAACGCCGGCCCAGTGCCGGCGTTTTCGTTGGTGCCCGCCGGGTTTCGCGAATGGGCTCGCGCCTTCCCCGTGGATGGGCCGCTCGTTGGGCTCCAAATCGGGAGTGGCTGATTGACAGAAAGCAAAACGCCGGCTGAAGCCGGCGTTTTGCTGTAACGGGAACGCGCTTAGGAGCGAACACCTTCGAAGGAGATGATCAGCTCGGCTTCCTGGGAGGCCGGGCCGAGGTCCTTCTGGATCGCGAAGTCCTTCAGCTTGATAGTGGTCGAACCTTCGAAGCCGGCGCGGTAGCCGCCCCACGGGTCGTCGCCCTGGCCAACGAACTTGGCCTTGATGACGACCGGCTTGGTCACACCGTTGAGGGTCAGGTTGCCGGTTACGTCGGCAGTGCCCTGGCCAGTGGATTTGACCGCGGTGGACTCGAAGGTGGCGGTGGGGTTCTTGCTGACGTTCAGGAAGTCACCGCTCTTGATGTGCTTGTCACGCTCGGCGTGGTTGGTATCAACGCTGGCGGTCTTCAAGGTGACCTTGATCTTGCTGGCCTCAGGGTTCTTCTCGTCGAAGCTGAACGTACCGTCGAAATCCTTGAAAGTACCGTAGATGTAGCTGTAGCCCAGGTGACCGATCTTGAAGTTGACGAAGGCGTGCTGGCCTTCCTTGTCGATCACGTAGTCAGCGGCCATGGCTTGGCCAGCGAACAGTGCGGCACCAAGAGTGAGCGCAGCGAAGGTTTTCTTCAGCATCGGTGAATCTCCTTATTGAGAGGTTGCAGCGTTATTTGGCGGCGCGGCCGAGCATGCGGGTCAGGGTCGCGTCGCGATCGATGAAATGGTGCTTGAGGGCGGCCAGAGCATGGACGCCCGCGAAGATCAGCAGGCCCCAGGCGAGGTACTCGTGTATGGCGCCGGCAACATCCTCCTGATCGGGGATGCTGGTAAGGGTGGCCGGAACCTCGAACAGGCCGAACACGGCAATGCCGCGGCCCTCTGCGGTGGAAATCAGGTAACCGGAAATCATCAGGGCGAAGAGACCGAGATAAAGCACCAGGTGACCGACCTTGGAGCCCAGGCGGGTCATTGGCCCGTGGTTGGGCAGCGCCGGCGGCGGCGGGCTGATGAAGCGCCAGGCCATGCGCGCCAGCATCACCAGGAAGAGCAGGATACCGACGCCCTTGTGAATGTCCGGGGCGGTCTTGTACCAGCTGCTGTAGTAGTTCAGACCGACCATCCACAGGCCCAGGGCGAACAGGCCGACGAAGACGATGGCCACCCCCCAGTGCAGAAGAATGCTGACCAGGCCGAAGCGGGACGGGGAATTACGCCATTGCATGAAATGAATCCTTGGAAACACAGGCTGGGTAAACGCAATTGATAAAGCCTAGCGGCTAATCTATCGAATTAAAGCGGAAAATTTTGCTTTGAAATATCGAGCAATACGATCTTTATAACGAACGCATCTTTGCGGAATTGTGTCGAGGGAACTGGCTGAAAGTTCGTCAGCCGCAGCCGAACGGCGCGGCGGAAGGGATCGGCGGCGGAAGACCCGCCGCCGGAGGTGCAACTCAATCGAACAGGCGGGAGAAGAAGCCCTGCGTCTCTACCTTGGCAGCCGCCTTGGGCGTCGCTACCGGCTTGGCAACGGCCTCGACCGGACCCACCACCTTGCCGGCCTTGAGGTCGGCCACCTGGATGGCGGCGCGCTGGCCGCTGCGCAGGGCGCCTTCGAGGGTGCCCGGATACAGGGCATCGGTATGCTCGCCAGCAAACACCACGCGGCCCAAGGGCTGCTCCCACATGCGCCAGTAGAGGCTGATTTCGCCTGGGCCATAGGCCAGGTAGGCGCCACCGGCCAACGCGTCCTTGCCGTAGCGACGCACTTCGAAGCCCTTGAACTGTTCGCGGGCACCCGGGAAGTGCTTGTCGAAGCGGATCAGCACCTGATCGACCATCTGCCGGTCGCCGAAGGCTTGCATGAGTCGGGCATTGTCGCCGGACAGGTTGATCAGCAGGTTGGCACCGCCCTTGAGGGCCGGCTCGACCCAGAGCATGCCCAATCCCTGGTCGCTGTAGACCTCGCCAGAAAGCCGGCTCTTGCCCCAGACCGGTTTCTTGAACTGCAGCAGCATCTGGTCGCGCCAGCCGTAGTTGATGTCCTTCAGCGCGCGCAGCTGCAGGGCCGAGAGAGACGGCGTCATGCTGATCCTGCCCAGTGCCGGCAGAGGCACGGCGAGCACCGCGTAATCGGCGTGGTAGCCGGCGCCGCCAACTTTCACGGTGACGCCGTCCTTCTCCTGCACGATGGCCGAGACCCGGGCGTTGGTCTTGATGGTCTTGATCTGCTTGGCCATGGCCTGGGCCAGGCCCTGGCTGCCGCCGGGCAGGCGCGCGGCGCGCATCTCGGTATCCGGTAGGCCGCGATAGACGCGGGCCTGCTGGGCCAGGTAGAGCAGCGACAGGCGCGAGGGTTCGTCATAACGGGAGCGAATGCGCTGATCCACCAGCGCCCTGGCAGTTGGCGGCAGGCCCAGTTTTTCCAGCCAGCGGGCGACGCTGACGGAATCGAGGGTTTGCAGGGTGTGATTGGCCAGCGGCTTCATCGGATCGTCGATGGAGGCGGCCAGGTCGTCCAGGCTCTTGTCGAAGCGCTTCAGGCCTTCGGCGGTGCTGGGGGCTTCCTTGAGCAGGTCGGCCTCGGAGTAGTAACGGCCGTTCACCAGGTAGCCTGGATTGCGCACGTAATCCGGTGCGGGCACGGCCTTCAGCTTGAACTGGTCCAGGTAGCGATAGAGGCTCGGCTGCAACTTGGCGCTGCCGACCCACTCGCTGGCCGCCAGGCCCGAGCGACCACCGATGCTGGGCTTGGCCTCCAGAACGGTGACCTGCCAGCCCTTCTGCTGCAGCTCGTAGGCCGAGGTCAGGCCCGCCATGCCACCGCCGATGACGATGGCCGTCGGCTGCTTGTCCTTGGCCAGCGCCGTCGCGCTGAGCCCTCCCACGATGATCAGCGCCAAGGCGCGCCAGGCTGCAGGCATGAAGATTCCCCCGGTGAAACACCGTTACTCGAAATTGGCGCGCAGGATACGCCAGCCCCAACGGCCGGGCCAGACGTGCCTTCCGGGTGGCTGGGTGCGTCCTGCTTGTCCGGGCCAGCCTCATTGCATAGGCTTCGCCGATCGCTACAGGAGAACGACTCATGGGCCTCAACGCCGACTGGATGCAACGCGACCTCGCCGTGCTCTGGCACCCCTGCACCCAGATGAAAGATCACGAGCGCCTGCCGGTGGTACCGATCCGCCGCGGCGAAGGCGTCTGGCTGGAGGACTTCGAAGGCAAGCGCTACCTGGACGCCGTCAGTTCCTGGTGGGTCAATGTCTTCGGCCACGCCAACCCGCGCATCAACCAGCGCATCAAGGACCAGGTGGACCAATTGGAGCATGTGATCCTCGCCGGCTTCAGCCACCAGCCGGTGGTGGAGCTGTCCGAGCGACTGGTGAAGATCACGCCCAAGGGCCTGGACCGGGTGTTCTATGCCGACAATGGCTCTTCCGGCATCGAAGTGGCCCTGAAGATGAGCTACCACTTCTGGCGCAACCAGGGGCTTGAGCGCAAGAAGCGCTTCGTCACCCTGACCAACAGCTACCACGGCGAAACCGTGGCGGCGATGTCGGTGGGCGACGTGGCGCTGTTCACGGAGACCTACAAGTCGCTGCTGCTGGACACCCTTAAGGTGCCTAGCCCCGACTGCTATCTGCGGCCGGAGGGCATGTGCTGGGAAGAACACTCCCGTGCCATGTTCGCCCATATGGAGCGCACTCTGGCCGAACACCATGAAGAAGTCGCGGCGGTGATCGTCGAGCCACTGATCCAGGGCGCCGGCGGCATGCGCATGTACCACCCGGTGTACCTCAAGCTGCTGCGCGACGCGTGCGACCGCTACGGCGTGCACCTGATCCACGACGAGATCGCCGTCGGCTTTGGCCGCACCGGCACCCTGTTCGCCTGCGAGCAGGCCGGTATCGCGCCGGACTTCCTGGTGCTGTCCAAGGCGCTGACCGGTGGCTACCTGCCCATGGCCGCCGTGCTCACATCCGAAGCCGTCTACCAGGGCTTCTACGACGACTACCAGACCCTGCGCGCCTTCCTCCATTCCCACACCTACACCGGCAATCCGCTGGCCTGTGCAGCCGCCCTGGCGACGCTGGATATCTTCGAGCAGGATCAGGTGATCGAGGCCAACCGAAAACTGGCCATGCGCATGGCCACCTCCACCGCGCACCTGGCGGCCCACCCGCACGTGGCCGAAGTGCGTCAGACCGGCATGGTGCTGGCCATCGAAATGGTCCAGGACAAAGCCAGCAAGGCGCCCTATCCCTGGCAGGAGCGTCGCGGTCTGAAGGTCTTCCAGCACGCCCTGGAACGCGGCGCCCTGCTGCGTCCCCTGGGCAACGTGGTGTACTTCCTGCCGCCCTACGTGATCACGGAGGAGCAGATCGACTTTCTCGCCGAAGTGGCCAGTGAAGGCATCGACATCGCCACCCGCGAGTCGGTGAGCGTGCAAGTTGCCGCCGACCTCCACCCGAACCATCGCGATCCGGGCTGACGGGTAACACGGACGGCGCGCCAGGCCTTAAACTGCGCGCCTGTCCTCCCTTTGCCCGAACGCCCATGCGCCTCTCCCGCTTCTTCATCGACGCCCCACTCGCCCTCGGCCAACACGACCTGCCCGAAGCCCAGGCCCACTACATCGGCCGCGTGCTGCGGCTTGCCTGCGGTGACCCCGTTCAGCTGTTCGACGGCTCCGGCCAGGAATACCTGGGTGAGCTGGTCGAGGTCGGCAAGAAGACGGTGCGGGTAGAGCTACGCGAAGCCTTTACCGGCATGCCCGAATCGCCACTACGGGTGCATCTGGGCCAAGGCCTGTCGCGCGGCGAGCGCATGGACTGGGCGATCCAGAAGGCCACCGAACTCGGTGTCGCTCAGATCAGCCCCATCGTCAGCGAGCGCTGCGAAGTGCGCCTGAAAGACGAACGCGCCGACAAGCGCCTGGCGCACTGGCGCCAGGTGGCTATCAGCGCCTGTGAACAGTGCGGCCGCTCGGTACTGCCGGTGATCCATTCACCAGTCACACTGGCCGATTGGCAGCGCGACGTGCAGTCGGATCTCAAGCTGGTCCTGCATCCGGTGGCCGAGCCCCTGGCCGGCCATGCCAGGCCGGGCAGCCTGGCCTTCCTGATCGGCCCAGAGGGCGGATTGTCCGAGGCCGAAGTGGAGGCCGCGAAGGCGGCGGGCTTCCACGCAGCTCGCCTGGGGCCACGGGTGCTGCGCACCGAAACGGCACCAGTGGTGGCGCTCAGCGTGGCGCAGCAACTCTGGGGTGATTTCTAGATGTACTGGCGTAGGTTGGTCTGAGCTACGCGAAGCCCAACGAGCGGAATACCGGAGAAAGGTTGGGCCTCGTTACACTCGGACCAACCTACGGCATTCAGCCCCTCTGAATCAGATCAAACCGGCATCGGCCAGCATCTGCTCCAGCCCTGCCAGGTCCGGAATCTTCGCTACATCGGTGCCGAGCTGCACCGCATCCAGCTCCAGCGCAGCTAGCGGCGCGTTGGCGCGGCGCAGGTCTTCCTCCAGCTTCAGCGAGCGGGGAATGCCTTGCAGCAGCAGGGCGATGAATTTCACATGGGGGCGTCCGCCCAGCGCGTTGAGCACCGCTACCCGGGCACCTGAACCGACCTTCGGCTCACCGCCGGCGGCCGCCTCGAAGGACAACAGAGGCAGGCGCAGGTCGCGCCACGCCACCTGGCCCAGTAGCCAAGCCGGCAGTCCCGGCGTCGCCTGGGGCGCGCGATAGGGAATGAGCTCGGCCAGTGCCACGTTGGGCACCAGCAGGGTACGGTCGGACAGGGGCAGCAGAAGCCCGGTAAGGCTGGCAGAGCTGTTCTGGGTGGTAACGGCTTGGCTCATGAGAATTCCTGGGTTAGCTGCACTGCGCGGCGAGATGTTCGACCAGCTTGGCGGCCAGCTCGCGGGGGTCGCCGCCGAAGCTGCTATAGCCGCCTTCACGCAGGCTGTCGGGCATGCTTGAACAGGCGCAGGTCTCGGCACTCTGGGTCCAGATCAACCCGCCCTGACGGCGCAGGTAGGCGGCTGCGGCGCTGCCATCGCTGCCCATGCCGCTGAATGAGATCACGCCGCACTGGGCGCCGAAATGCTGGGCCAGGTTGAGCATGGCCTGGTCGATGGAAGGGCTGTAGGGTTCCGGCCAGGGTCGTTCGCCCATCTGCATGCGGCCGTCGTCGGAGAAATTCAGTTCACGGCTGATGGGCACGACCACCACTTCTCCGCAGCGCACGGCATCACCGTGGCGAGCCTGGTTGACGTGCCACTGGCTATGGCGGCCCACGGCCTGGGGCAGCGCGCCTTCGAAACTGGGGTCTATGTGCTGGGCGTAAAGAAAGCCGATGGGTAGGCCGCCGGGCAAGGCATCGAGAAACGCCTTGACCGCCGCCGGCCCCCCCAAGGAGGCAGCCAGCAGCCAGACCTGGCGCGCGGGCTCGCCCGCCACCAGCGGGGTATCGGCGAGCGCCTTGGGCAGTTCCAGGCGAGTCGGGCGCTGGGCCTCGGCCAGCAGGGATTCCAGGCTCGGCCCCACGGCCACCGCCGGATCGCCCACCAGCTTTTTCAGCTTGCCGAACAAACGCCGTTCCCAACGCGGGTAATGCTCTGAATGGCGCTCAGGGGCATGGCCTTCGCCGAACAGCACGGGAGAACTGGCGTGCTCCAGCAGGCTGTCCACCAGAGGCGAATCCTCGGAAAGGGCCAGGTCCACCAGCCAGAGATCCGCCTCGCAGGCACTCAGCGCCGCTTCGTCCAGCCGGGCCGGATCGCTGTTGAGCACGACCTGGTAGCCGTTGCCGGTCAGGGCCTGCTGCAACACATGACGCTGCAGCGAGGTGTCGGCGAGCACGGCAATGCGTGCGGATGTTTTCTCTGTCATGTCCGTTTGACCAGATGCTGGATGGTTTCGAGCAGCAGAGACTCCTGGTAGGGCTTGCCCAGGTAATCATTGACGCCGATGGCCATGGCGCGCTCGCGGTGTTTCTCACCGGTACGTGAGGTGATCATGATGATCGGCAGGTCTTTCAGGCGCTCGTCGTGGCGGATCAGGGTCGCCACCTCGAAGCCGTCCATGCGTGGCATTTCGATATCCAGGAGCATGATGTCCGGCCGCTGCTCCTGCAGCAGGCCGATGGCATCGACCCCATCCTTGGCGGTGAGCACGTTCATGCCGTTGCGCTCCAGCAGACGGCTGGTGACCTTGCGTACGGTCACCGAATCGTCCACGACCATCACCAGCGGCGGACGCTCCACGTCCAGGTCTGCCGGCAGCAGGTTGGCGCTGGCCGAACGCAGTTGCGGCTGTACCAGGTGCGCGTGGCGCGAGCGAATGGTCGCCAGCAGGTCGAGAATCACCACCACGCGTCCATCACCGAGGATGGTGGCGCCGGAGATGCCGTGGACTCCCGCGAACTGCGGGCCAAGGCTCTTCACCACGATCTCGCGGGAGCCGACCAGGGCATCCACCTGCACAGCGACGGCGTGCTCGCTGGAGCGCACCAGGATCACCGGCAGCGGCAGGCTCTGGCCCACCAGTTTGGGGTGCTGGCCGTTGTCCAGCAGATCGCCCAGGTACTTCAACTCGTAGTTCTGGCCGGCGTACTCGAAACGCGGTGCATCGGGCTGGTAGTAGGTCTCCAGCTCGTAAGGGGAGACCCGCACGATGCCTTCGATGGTGTTCAGCGGAATGGCATACAGGTCTTCGCCAGAAAGCACCATCAGCGCACGGTTCACCGACACGGTAAACGGCAGGCGGATGAGGAAACGACTGCCCTCGCCAGGGGTGGAGTCGATGCTCATGGTGCCGCCGAGTTGCTTCACCTCGGAGTGCACCACATCCATGCCAACGCCCCGGCCGGAAATCTGCGTGACCTTGTCGGCAGTGGAGAAGCCCGGTTCGAGGATGAACTGCAGAACCTCGTAGTCCGAAAGGTCGGACTCGGCATCCATCATGCCGCGCTCGATGGCCTTGCGGCGCACTGCTTCGAGCTTGATACCGGCGCCGTCGTCAGCCAGGGTCAGGACGATGTCGCCACCCTCGCGGCCAAGGTTCAGGCGAATGGTGCCGCTTTCCGGCTTGCCGGTGGCGCGACGTGCCTCGGGAACCTCAATGCCGTGGTCGACGGCATTGCGCAGCATGTGCTCCAGCGGCGCCACCATGCGCTCGAGCACGGTGCGGTCCATCTCGCCCTCGGCGTTGCCGACGACGAATTCCACGTGTTTGTCGAGCTCGCTGGCCACTTGCCGAACGATACGGCGCAGACGCGGCACCAGGCGGTCGAAGGGCACCATGCGGGTACGCATCAGGCCTTCCTGCAGCTCGGTATTCACCCGTGCCTGCTGGAGCAGCAGGGTTTCCGCGTCACGGTTCTTCGCCGCCAGGGTTTCCTTGAGGTCGAGCAAGTCGGATGCGGACTCGAACAGCGCACGCGACAGCTGCTGCAGCTGCGAGTGACGGTCCATTTCCAGCGGGTCGAAGTCCTCGTAGCCGGCGCGCTCCGCCTCGGCCTGATAACGGCTGAGGATTTGCGCCTGGGTCTCGGTGTCGAGACGGCGCAGTTGGTCACGCACCCGCTCGATGGTCGCTTCCATCTCGCTCAGAGTGAAGCTGAAGTCACTGACCTGCTGCTCGACCCGGCCGCGGAAGATGGAGGTTTCACCGGCCAGGTTGACCAGCCCCTCCAACAACTCCGCCGGCACCTTCACCAGCTCCTGGGGCGCACGACGAGCAGCGGCGTCCTGGGCGGCTTCCCGGGCTCGGCGGACGAAGGGCAGGACGCGCTCTTCATTGACAACCTGCGCAAGAACACTGGCCGCGACGATTGGGCTTGCCAACTGTGGCGCTTCTGTTTGGGTCAGCGCCTGGGGCGACGTCGGCAGGTCTTCGGCCAGGCTCTGGTCGAGCTGCTGACGCAGTTCATCCAATTCAGCCTGCAAGCCTTCGTAGCCGGATTGCACGTCAAGGAACAGGCTTTCCGGCCAGGGCGCCCCCTGCTGCTGCGCCTCGATCAGGTGGTGTTCCAGGTCGTGGGCCAGGTCGCCCAGGCGCTTCTGCCCGGCCAGTCGCGCGCCGCCCTTGAGCGTGTGCAGCACGCGTAGCAGCTCATCGATCTGGGCACCGTCCTCGCGTGCCTCTTCCCAGCGGCCAATGGCAGTTTCCATGGCCTCCAGCAGGTCGTCTGCCTCTTCCAGGAAGATATCGAGGATGTCCGCCTCAGCCGCAGCATCAAGGTTGTCCTCGACCGCCGGCTGCAGGTGCACAGCGCTGGGCATACTCAGCTGCTCGCTGGGATTGGCGCGCCAGCGCTGGATGGCTTCGATCAGTGCCTGGCCGTCCGGCAATGGGCGACGCGCACGCACCGCGTCGAGCATTTCGCTCAGGCGGTCCTGACAAGCCTGCAGCAGGTTGAACAGCGTCGGACTGGCACGCAGACGGCCGCCACAGAGGCCTTCGTAGAGGAATTCCAGCTCATGGGCGAGGTCGCCGATGGGACCGATTTCGGCCATCCGGGCACCGCCCTTCAGGGTGTGCAGGTCCCGTTGCAGGGCTTCTATCTCGAGACTGTTGTCTGGGTCATCGATCCAGCGCTGCAGGGCGGCACCGGCGCTGTCGAGGATGTCGAAGCCTTCCTCGAGGAATATCTCCACCAGCTCCGGGTCCTGGTCGCTGTTGAAGACCAGAGTCTCGGGCAGCGGTGCAGGCTCGGTCACTGGCTGTTCGTCAGTACGGACATCCAGCAGCTCGGCCACGGACAACTCGGTGAGGCGTTCCGTGGCGACGTCGTCCGTCGCCTCTTCCATCTCGTCATTGGCTGCGTCGAAGGGCTCGCACAGCTCGACAGTGTCATCGTCCCCGGTCTCTTCGTCGTCGAATGCATCGAACGTGGGCAGTGGCTGCACCACGGCGGCCGAAAGGCTCTGCGCGCCGCCCTGACGGAAGCCGCGAATGTCCTGGATAAGCTGCAACGGATCAGTCAGGGATCGGCGCGCCTGCAGTTGCTCCAGCAACGAGGCGAGGCAGTCATGGCTATGCTGCAGCAGGCCGGCGAGGCGCGGCGAGTGGCTGTAGCGGCGATCTACCAGACCTTCGTAAAGCGACTCCAGCTCGTGGGCGAGGTCGCCGATTGGACGGATCTCGGCCATGCGCGCACCGCCCTTGAGGGTGTGCAGGTCACGTTGCAGGGCCAGCAGCGCCGGGTTGTTTTCCGGCTCGCCGAGCCAGCGTTCCAAGGCCTTGCCGGCGCTGTCGAGAATATCCACCGCCTCTTCGAGGAAGATGGACACCATCTCCTCGTCCAGGGCAGCAGGTACTTCGTCCAGCCGCTCGGTCTCGGAGGTTTCATCCGGGTCGAAGGACGCCAGTTCGGGCAGCGCCACGTCCTGCAGCGCCAGGGGTTCTTCCACCCGATCCGGCAGCAGCGGGCGGCTTTCGGCGTGTGGCCAGTCCGCCTCCAGTTCCTCGATTTCGAGGTCAGGGATACCGAGTTCCAGCAGCGACAGAGCCAGCGGGTCGACGACTTCCTGCAGCAGGTTGCGCAGGGCCTGGGCACGCTCGGGCTGGGGGGTCACTTCGAGGGCTGCCGCCACCTGATCCATCATGCCGATCAGGGCTTCATGGGCTGCCTCGGCTTCGCTGAAGAAGCGTTCACTGACCGGCAGACTGCCTTCGTCCACAGCGCCATAGACATCCAGCAGCGCTTCGCAAAGCTCTTCGATCTGCGGCAGTTCGGCCATCTCGGCACCACGGCCGAGGGTAGTCAACTCTTCCAGCAACGCCCCCAGTTCCTGACGCTCGGACGGGTGCTCACGCCAGCGGCGCAGCAGGTCCTCGGCGTCCAGCAGGATATCCATGCCTTCGGCGAGGAAGAGGGAAATCATCTGCGGGTCGCGAGCCTCGCCCTTGTCGTCGCGGCGCGCAGCATTGGCGGCGTCCAGGCGGTCCTGATGCAGTCGCTGGATGCGCTCCAGCAACGCCCCGGCCCCCGGGATCGAGGCCAGCGGCACGCTGTCCAGCTGATCGACGCCCTTGCGCAGCAGGTTCAGTGCCTCGCGCAGCAGCTCGGCCTCTGAGAGGTCGATGCGGAGCAGGTTGGTCTTGTACTCCTTGGCCAGCCTCTCCAGAGGCGTGGCGATTTCGGCGATCGGCAGGATGCCGGCCATATGCGCGCTGCCCTTGAGGGTGTGCAAGGCGCGCTGGAGGTCATCGTTGACCGACTGGGGCAGCTCCTGGTCGCAGGCCTGGACGAAACCGGCGAGGGTTTCCAAGTGTAGCTCCGCCTCGTTGCGGAAGATTTCCAGCAGTTGCGGGTCCAGGGCCTCGCCGGATTCCGTGATGACAGGAGCATGCGGCTCGCCCGCGGGCTCGATGGCCTGCTCTGAACCCGGGGCTTCAGATTTTGGGAGGATCTGCCCCTTCGCCAGGGCATGGGCCGTGGCGGCCAGTTGGTCGACGTCGTCGCGCTGGCGCTGGGCCTTGGCGGCGTACTCCTCGACCAGGGCAGGCAGCAGGTCAACCACGTCCTGGACCACCTGATGCACGGGCTCGTCGGCCTCGATGCTACGGTCCAGCACGCGGTTCAGCAGGTTTTCCACCGACCAGGACAGCTCGCCGATGATCAACGCTCGCACCATGCGGCCACTGCCCTTGAGGGTATGGAACGCGCGACGCACTTCGCCCAGGGCATCGCGGTCGTTGCTGTCGGCATGCCAGCGCGGCAGGTAGTCGGCCAGGGTTTCCAGCACTTCACCGGCTTCTTCGATGAAGACTTCCTGCAGCTCGTCATCCACCGGTTCTTCGTCGGTGGGCGGCGGCAGCAGACTCGGCGGAACGTCGCGCGCCGGCGGATTGAAGGCCGGCACCGGAGCCGCCATGACCTCGGCCAGGGACAGCGGTCGCTCTGCGGCAGGTTCCACTACCGCTTCTTCCAGCGGTGCGCTGGGCAGGTCGACTTCCGGCAAACCGAGTTCGGCGAGGGCGGCCTCGTCCCACTCCAGGGGGGCTGGCAGGTCTTCAAGGTTCAGGGCTTCCAGCTCGACCAACGGCTCGGCGGCGGGCAGGCTGTCCAGCTCATCCAGATCAAGGCTGGGCAGTGCATCGAAGGCGTCCAGCGACAGTTCGAGGGCAGGCTGGTCGCCCGGCAGCGCAGGCGGCAGCTCTTCCAGATCGGCCAGATCGAAGCTCGGTAGCGGTTGTCCCTCGCCGAACTCCAGCGGCGTATCCAGGCTGAATTCGAGCAGTTCGTCCTCAGCCCCGGCTACTTCGGTCGCGCTCGGCAGGCTGTCCAGCTCATCCAGATCGAGGCTGGGCAGGGTTTCACCTTCTATCGGCAGCGGCGGTTCCAGCTCGGGTTCCAGGGTGGCGACGGCGTCGGGCTGGAACGGGGTTTCCAGGCTGAGATCGATGGTTTCGGTAGCGGGTTCAGCTTCGAGCGCTTCCAGGCTCCAGGTCTCGTCGGCAACCAGCAACTCGCTCTCTGCAGCCGCTGCGGGCTCCAGCGGTGCATCCAGGCTGAAGTCGATGCTTGCGCCAGCCGGTTCAACGTCCAGCTCGCCCAGGCTCCAGTTGTCATCGGCAACCAGCAACTCGATCTCGGCAGCCGGTGCAGCAGCAACGGTAGACACCTCCAGAGGTGCGTCCAGGCTGAGGTCGATGCTTTCGGCAGCCGGTTCGGCGTCGGACTCGCCCAGGCTCCAGTTGTCGTCAGAAACCAGCAGCTCGCCCTCGGCCGCAGGCGCCTCGGGGGCTGCGGCCAAGTCCAGCGGAGCATCCAGGTCGAAGTCGAGGCTTCCGGCGACCGGCTCGAAGGGCAGCGCCTCGGGCATGACGGCTTCCGGCTCGTCTTCCGGATCTAGGTGCTGGTGCAACTCCGACTCTTCAGCGGCCAGTACTTCGATTTCCTGTACCGGGTCAGCCAGGGGCGCCGGGGCTTCCTTCTCTTCCACGCGGTCGAGGATGGAGGGCTTTTCCTTGAGCGGATAACCCAGGGTGTCCAGGCTTTCCTCGGCCACGTCGAGAATCATGTCGCCCTGGGCGGCGTGGTCTTCGGACAGTCGTTCGAGGTAGTACTCGACGCTGGTGATAGCGTCGGCCAGGGTGTCCAGGCTCTGCCAATTGGGCACAGCCTTGCGTGCCAGCAGCTGTTCCTGGATGTAGCGGTTGCACGCTTCCAGCAGGGCGGCAGCGCGCGGCAGCGGGATCATCGCCAAGCCGCCTCGGGCCTGGGTCAGCAGCTCCGGCACACGGGCCAGGTGCTCGTGGTTCCACTGCGAAGCGATGAACTCGATGATGGAGTCCTTGGCCTGTTCCAGACCATTGCGCGCCTCTTTGATCACCAGTTGGTGGATCTGCGCCACGTCGGTGGTGGGCAGGTGGCTTTCTTCCGCCGCCCCCTCTTCCGCCGGTCCGACCATGCCGGCCAGGGTGGCTTCGACGTAGAGCAGTGCACCCGCGACATCCATCAGCACCGCGTCGCTGGGCTCGCGCTGACCAAGGGAGAGTCCGTGGATCACGTCGATCTGGTCGAGAATGACTTTGCGCGGCTGGCCAAAGCCCAGTACCGCCAGGGTGTCGGCAATTTGCTTGAGCGGAGGCAGCAGGGAATCCAGTTCGGCGACGCCGCTGCGGTCGCTGCGCACGAAGAGGTCGAGGCTGTCCTTGATCCGTACCAGTTCCTCGCAGAGGGCGGTGACCACCGAACGCATGGCGTCGCGGTCAGGACCGGCGAGGCGGGCACGCTCCTCATCCACCACGGCGGTATCCGGCAGGGCTTCGTCGAGGCGATAGCGCTCCTTGAGAGCGCGGATACGCGGCGACTGGGCCGGGGCCTTGGCCACGTAGAACAGCAGGTTTTTCACCAGCTCTTCCGGTGCAGCCTGGTTGAAACCATCGGCACCCTGCTCAAGCAGGCGCTTGAGTTCCTTGTCCACTTGGCGCAGCAGGTTGCGCACCGAGGAACCGTTGACCACGGAACCGTTGGCAAGCCCCTCCACCAGGCCGGAGGCGATCTGCCAGAGAGGACCGAGCGGCGCGTCCTGACAAAGGGACTCGAGGCGGGCGAAGACGCGCGCCATGTAGCCGAGATTGGCGGCCAGGTCCTGGTTGCGGATCACGCCCACCAGGGCGGTCTGCAGCATTTGCCGCAGCTTGCGCAACAGCACCGGCAGTTCGGCCGTGCGCATGCGCGCCAGGGTGTCCATGGACAGCGCCGGCAGCACGCTGGACAGGTCCGGGGCGAACAGGCTCGTCTCGGACAGCAGGTTGTCGCCACGGGCGGCACGCAGGTCATTGAGCAGCGGCAGCAGGACCATCGGCAGGTCGCGTCGGGCGCTCTGGATGCGGTCCAGGTACGGCGGTAGTTGCAGGATGGCCTGCATCAGTACTTCCAGCGCCTCGCCGCGGTTGGCCGTGCGGCCTTCCATCAGCGCCTGGGCCAATCGTTCCATTTCCTCGGCGAGCAGGGCCGCGCCGTAGAACTCGACCATCTGCAGCGTGCCCTGGACCTGATGGATATAGGTCAGGCAGAAACGCATGCGCGTCGGGTCCTGCGGGTTCTCGACAAAGGCCTCCAGGGCCTGCCGAGCCTGCTTCAGGGTTTCCGCGATCTCGCCCTTTACCCACTCGAGGGCGACGTAGTCGTGCCGATCAGTCATAGCCGTCTGCTATCCCTTCCGGGTGAATGCCAGAACCTGTTCATTGGGCACCGGCTCAAGGTCCGGATGCTGCCAACCCACCACTTCCCCCACGCCCAGCACCATCAGTCCCCCTGGAGCCAGGCGTTCGGCCAGGCGATTGAGGATTTCCCGGCGGCGCCAGCGGCGGAAGTAGATCAACAGGTTCTGACAGAAAATTACGTCCATGCCGGACATTGGCGCCTTGGCCAGTTCCAGCACATTGAGCCGTGCACAGCACACCCGTGCGGCGAGGCTCGGCACTATCTTGTAACGGCCATCGTCCTGGGCCTCGAAGTAGCGCTCGGCGAGCGCCGCGTCGAGTTGTTCCAGGCGTCGGGCGCCATACAGGCCCTCGCGGGCCTTGGCCAGGGCGCTTAGGCTGATGTCGGTACCGGTCACGCCGAAATGCGCCGGCTGTTCGGTACCGCTGAGAGCCTCGGCCGCCACCATGGCCAGGGAATAGGGTTCTTCACCGCTGGAGCAACCCACGCTCCAGATTTCCAAAGGGCGCTCCAGGCCCCGCTCGACGCGCTCGCACAGGTAATCGGCGAGCAGTTCGAAGGAAGCCGGGTGCCTGAAGAAACGGGTTTCCTGCACCGTCAGGCGATCCAGCAGGGTCGACCACTCCACCGCTCCTCGCGGCCCATCGGTGACCTGGCGGTAGTAGCTGGCGTAGTCCTGCACGCCCAGTTCGCGCATACGTGCACTGAGGTTGGTCTGGAGGAACGAGCGGCGCTGGTCGTTGACCACCACGCCGGTACGTTCCTCGAGCAGCTTCTGCCAGTCCTGGAATTCCGCTGTCGTCATGTCGGCCAGGGGTTTCAAGGCCCAGACACCGCCTGGCTGCATGCTGTCGTGCCCTTGATTCATGGCCGTCGTGCCGCGACCTCAGGCCGCGGCGCCTCCCCTGGTCAGGCTATGTCCTGAGTTTCCGGCAGCTTGAAGCCGGAAACCGACTTGCGCATCTCGCTGGCCATCTTCGCCAGGTTGCCGATGCTCTTCGCGGTGGCAGTGGTACCTGCGGAGGTCTGCGAGGTGATCTCCTGGATCACGTTCATGGTGTTGGAGATATGGCCAGCGGAGGACGCTTGCTGACGAGCGGCGTTGGAGATGTTCTGGATGAGCGCCGCGAGGGTCTTGGATACCTTCTCGATCTCTTCCAGCGCCACACCGGCGTCCTGGGCCAGACGGGCACCGCGGACCACTTCGGAGGTGGTCTGCTCCATGGAGATCACCGCCTCGTTGGTGTCGGTCTGAATGGTCTTCACCAGGGCCTCGATCTGCTTGGTCGCCGCAGAGGAACGTTCCGCGAGGCGCTGTACTTCGTCCGCTACCACGGCGAAGCCACGGCCCGCATCACCGGCCATGGACGCCTGGATCGCGGCATTCAGGGCGAGGATGTTGGTCTGGTCGGCGATGTCGTTGATCAGGCTGACGATGTCACCGATCTCCTGGGACGATTCACCGAGGCGTTTGATCCGCTTCGAGGTGTCCTGGATCTGCTCACGGATGTTGTCCATGCCGGTGATGGTGTTGTGCACCACCTCGTTGCCCTTGTTGGCGATGGCTACGGAACGTTCCGCTACCGCCGAAGATTCAGAGGCGTTCGCCGATACCTGGTCAATGGACACGGCCATTTCGTTGATCGCGGCAGAGGCGCCGGCGATTTCCTGGGCCTGGTGCTCGGAAGCCTCGGCCAGATGCATGGCAGTGGCCTGGGTTTCCTGGGCGGCGGCGGCCACCTGCACGGCAGTCAGGTTGATGGTTTCCACCAGCTCGCGGAGCTGGTCGATGGAGTAGTTGATGGAGTCGGCGATCGCACCGGTGAAATCCTCGGTCACGGTCGCGGCCACGGTCAGGTCACCGTCGGCAAGGTCGGCAATTTCGTCCAGCAGACGCAGAATCGCCGCCTGGTTACGTTCGTTCTTCGCAGCGGTTTCGGCCAGTCGGCTGCGGGTGCTTTGCACCATCACAAGGCCGATCAGGATGACCGCGCCAAGGGCCAGGGCACCCAGCACGTAGCCAGCCAGGGTGTTCAGGCCACGGCCACCTGCCAGGTTCTCGAAGCCGGTGGTCAGGGCGGAGGCCTTGTCCAGCAGGGTCTGGGAGCCGGAGAAGATGGTGTTGGCGGATTCACGCACCTGGAAGAGTTCGGGCGAGGTTTCGAGGATTTCGTCCACGGAGCCGGACACGAACTCGAAGAGTTCGGAAATCTCCTGCAGACGCTCCAGGGCCTCGGTGTTGGTGACCTGGGAGATCTCCATCGCCGCGTTGCCTTCGAGCATGGCATTGAGCACGCGGCCGAACAGGCTGGCGTCACGGCCGAACATGTCGGCGGCCTGGACGGAGTCTTCGTCACCAGCCAGCACCTTGTTCACCGAGCCGAGGATACGTTCGGCCAGCAGCGACTGGCGCTGGGCTACCGATACCTGGCTGGCGGGTGCGCCGCTCTCGAGGAGGATGTCCACGACTTCCTCGTACTCGACCTGCAGCTGCGGGATGGTTTCGGCCAGGGTGGCGGCTACCTGGTGGAGCGAGAGTACGGTCTGCTCGCTGGCGAGGATGGCGTCAGCGTTCTTGCGCAGGCTGTCCCAGTCCTTCTGTACGACATCCATTTCGCCCTTCACGGCGGCAGGCGCGGCCGGAAGGCCGGTGGCGGCGTCGCCTTTCAGCAGGAAGTTCCAGCGCTTCTCGAAGTCGTTACGCGCGTCCTTCAGCAGGGCGAAGGCTTCAGCCTTGCCCGCCGCGGCCTCGCTGGAGTTCTTGGCGATACGCTGGGACAGCACGCGCAGTTCACCTGCGTGGCTGATGTATTCCTTGTCGTAGTTCGCCTGGGTGTTGAGGTACGCGAAGTTCGCGAACAGCAGCACGATGGCGATGATCAGGACTACGAAGAGTCCGGCGATCAGCGACGTGCTACGCACCCCGGAAAAAAGATTGCCTGCATTTAGTCTTTTCATTATCGGGCCCCCGCCTGGACCAACCACTCTATTCCCATGTAACGCCAAAGGGCCGGCAAAGCCGGCCCAACCTTGAAGCCAGGGTCCCGGAAGCTCTAACCCGGGACCGGTACGGGACGCCAGGCGCCCCGCGTACAACCTAGATCGCTACCTCGAGGAACGCCTGGTGCTGTGCAAGCGCGTGCGGGCTGAACACCAACCAGGGCTGCTCGCGATGGAAAACACCATGGATGAAGGGCTGGATGCTGGCCTCCAGCAGGGGCAACTCCTCGCTGAAGGCATCCACCAGGAAGTGCTGCATGCCGAAGACTTCGTCGACGATCAGCCCGGCAAAGATTTCCTGGTGGTCCACCACCAGCACCCGGCGTTGCTTGCGCAGGGGCGACAGGTCGCCACCGAAGAAGCCGCACAGGTCCATCACCGGCAACAGACGTCCGCGCACGTTGGCGACGCCCTTGACCCAGGTCTTCACACCGGGAAGCAACGTGTGGCGCGGCTCGTGCAGCACTTCGCTGACCTCGCCCATAGGTGCCACGAACAGGCGTTCCCCCATGCGGAAGCCGATACCGCTCCAGCTCTGCACCACCTGTTGTTGCGCAGGCAAGCCCGCCGCCAGCGCGCGACAGCGCTGGTCGATCTCGTAGAGGAGCTGGAAGGGAGTCTGCGAATCCGACATGGCGACCGGCCTTGGCCTGTTTCTAATAGTTATGGTTCGGGGTCCGGCGCGACAATCAGCCGGCCAGTACCGCGTTCAGCGTCTTGATCAGCGTGTCTTCTTCGATCGGTTTGGTCAGATAGTCACGCGCGCCCTGGCGCTTGCCCCAGACCTTGTCGGTTTCCTGGTCCTTGGTGGTAACGATAACCACCGGGATATGGCTGGTTTCGGCGTCCTTGGTCAGTTGACGGGTTGCCTGGAAACCATTGAGGCCGGGCATCACGATGTCCATCAGGACGGCATCCGGCTTCTCCTGGCGGGCCAGGGCCACGCCATCAGCGCCATTCTCGGCCTTGAGTACCTGATGGCCATGCTTCTCGAGCATGGCGGTCAGCTTGTACATCTCGGTCGGCGAGTCATCAACAATCAGAATACGAGCCATGGTGTTCCCCATATGGAAAGGCTTCACCGGCCATCAGGCCGGACTTCAGGAGGCTTGCTCCACCGGGGTGAAATCGGGGACGTGAGTCTTGATCGCGCCGAGCAGCTCTTCCTTGCTGAAAGGCTTGGTGAGGTACTGATCGGAACCGACGATGCGACCCTTGGCCTTGTCGAACAGGCCGTCCTTGGAAGACAGCATGATCACCGGGGTGGACTTGAAAGCACTGTTGTTCTTGATCAGGGCGCAGGTTTGATAACCGTCCAGGCGAGGCATCATGATGTCGACGAAGATGATGTTCGGGTGGGAATCGGCGATCTTGGCCAGGGCGTCGAAACCATCAACTGCAGTGATGACCTCACACCCCACTTTCTTGAGCAGTGTCTCGGCGGTACGACGAATCGTTTTCGAATCGTCGATCACCATGACCTTCAAACCCTCGGAATGCTGTTCCATGTTCGCCCTACCATCGCCTCGGTGAGTCGTTATTCTGCTTTATATATGTGCCTGAGGCCCTACAACCGACGGGCTGCGACCCAATCGTCGGGCCTTTTTAGCACAGTCTCCAGACGCAAGCTACACGGCCCCCGCATCTGCGATTCTTCCCCTTTGGGGGAAGGATTTTTCCTTGACCGCAATCAATGCCGGCGCCACCCTGAGCGCCTTATCCAACCGGCCCGCCAGCTGTGGCGCGCCCCTTGAAACCTGTTGCGGAGAACCCCCATGAGCGTTCGCCTCGGGATCGTCATGGACCCCATTGCGCAAATCTCCTTCAAGAAGGACAGCTCCCTGGCCATGCTGCTGGCCGCCCAGGAACGCGGCTGGTCGCTGTTCTACATGGAACAGCAGGACCTATACCAGAAAAACGGTGAAGCTCGCGCGCGCACGCGCCCCCTGAAGGTTTTCCTCGATCCTGCACACTGGTTCGAGCTGGAGGCCGAGGCCGATATCCCGCTGGCTGAACTGGACGTGATCCTGATGCGCAAGGACCCGCCTTTCGACAACGAGTTCGTCTACTCCACCTACCTGCTGGAACAAGCCGAACGGGACGGTGTGCTGGTAGTCAATCGCCCGCAGAGCCTTCGTGACTGCAACGAGAAGTTCTTCGCCACCCTTTTCCCCGAGTGCACACCGCCGACCGTAGTCAGCCGACGAGCGGACATTCTGCGCGAGTTTGCCGAAGAACAGCGTGACATCATTCTCAAACCCCTTGATGGCATGGGTGGTTCCTCGATCTTCCGCCACCGTGCCGGCGACCCCAATCTCTCGGTGATCCTTGAGACCCTGACTGCCCACGGCAGTCAACAGATCATGGCGCAGCGCTACCTGCCTGCGATCAAGGACGGCGACAAGCGCATCCTGATGATCGACGGCGAGCCGGTGCCCTACTGCCTGGCGCGCATCCCCGCCCAGGGCGAGACCCGCGGCAACCTGGCCGCCGGCGGCCGTGGCGAGGCCCGACCGCTGTCCGAGCGCGACCGCGAAATCGCCGCGATCGTCGGCCCGTCCCTGCGAGATAGAGGCCTGCTGTTCGTCGGACTGGACGTGATCGGCGACCACCTCACCGAGATCAATGTCACCAGCCCCACCTGCATCCGCGAGATCGACAAGGCCTATGACACGCGCATCGGCGAACGTTTGATGGATGCGATCGCCATCAAGCTCGAGGCGCGGAGTGCTTCATAGACTTTTATGCGCACGCTCGGCAGACTGCGCCGCTATCTGAAGCAAGCTGACTGGCGATGAACGCAGCCGTGAACACCCCGCCCCAACTGTCCGCCGGCGTCCGCCCGGCGGATCGGCTGGGCTTTACCCTGTTCCTCGCCGCCGTGCTGCACGTTGCGCTGATCCTCGGGGTCGGCTTCACCATTGGCGACCCGCAGCAGATCAGCAAGACCCTGGAAATCACCCTCGCCACCTTCAAGAGCGAGGCGAAGCCGAAAAACGCCGACTTCCTCGCCCAGGCCAACCAGCAGGGCAGTGGCACCCTGGAACACAAGGCCACGCCCAAGACCACCGAGCAGGCGCCCTTCCAGGACAAGGAAATCCGCAAGGCCACTCCGCCCGCCGCGCCGCCCCAGGCACCGAAGAAAGAAGCCCCCAAGGCCGCTGTGGCCACCAAAAGCCCACAGCCGCAAAAAACCACGATCAAGCGCGAACAGAGCAAGCCGCAACCCGAGACCACGCCCGCGCCGACCTTTGACAGCTCGCAGCTCTCCGCCGAAATCGCCAGCCTGGAAGCGGAATTGGACAAGGAGCGCCAGCTCTATGCCAAGCGCCCGCGCATACACCGCCTCAACGCGGCCTCGACCATGCGAGACAAAGGCGCCTGGTACAAAGAGGAGTGGCGCAAGAAGATCGAGCGCGTCGGCAACCTCAATTACCCGGATGAGGCCCGCCGCCAGCGCATCTACGGCAACCTGCGACTGCTGGTGTCGATCAACCGCGACGGCACCCTGTTCGAAGTCCAGGTACTGGAATCCTCCGGCCAGCAGGTACTGGACCAGGGCGCCATGCGCATCGTGCGCCTCGCGGCTCCCTTCGCACCCTTCACCGGCGACCTCGCGGACATCGACCGCCTGGAGATCATTCGCACCTGGCGCTTCGAGCGCGGCGACCGCCTGTCGAGCAATTGAGAGCGGCAACTCACAATCGGCTCTAGGCTTCAACCAAGGGGCACCGACTCAAGCCATCGCCTTGCCGCTTGAAGCCTGCCGTCTTAAGACTGAAACTAGCCGACATGAAAAGCGCACCGAGCTACCTCAAACACCACTTCCTGATCGCCATGCCGCACATGGCCGATCCGAACTTCGCCCAGACTGTCACCTACCTGGTGGAACACAACGAGCAGGGCGCCATGGGCCTGGTGATCAACCGCCCCAACGGCTTGAGCCTGAGCGACGTGCTCGAACAATTGCGGCCTGACTTCACCCCGCCGGCCCGGTGCCAGGGCCTGCCGATCTACTCCGGCGGCCCGGTGCAAACCGACCGCGGGTTCGTCCTGCACCCCAGCGGACATACGTTCCAGGCCACCCTGGAACTGGGCGAGCTGGCCCTGTCCACCTCCCAGGACGTGCTTTTCTCCATCGCCGATGGCGGCGGCCCGCAGAAGAGCCTGGTAGCCCTCGGGTATGCCGGTTGGGACGCTGGCCAGCTGGAAGCCGAGCTGAGCGAAAACGCCTGGCTGACCTGCCCTGCGGACATGGCCATCCTCTTCGACACACCGACCGAGCAGCGCCTTTCGGCCGCTGCGGCACGACTGGGCGTCAACCTCAGCCTGCTCACTGCCCAGGCCGGGCACGCTTGATGGCCGAGTCCAAGCCCCTGCGCCTGTTACTTGGCTTCGATTACGGCACCAGACAGATCGGCGTCGCCGTTGGCCAGGCGGTAACCGGCCAGGCTCGCGAGCTGAAAGTGCTGAAAGCACAAAACGGCGTGCCGGACTGGCAGCAGGTGGAAGCGCTGATTCGCGAATGGCAGCCCGACGCCATCGTCGTAGGCCTGCCGCTGAACATGGACGGCACCCCCAGCGAAATGAGTGCGCGCGCGGAGAAATTCGCCCGACGCCTGAACGGCCGTTTCAATCTGCCGGTATTCACCCACGATGAGCGCCTGACCACTTTCGAGGCCAAGGGCCAACGCCTGGCCCAGGGTCAGCGCGACGGCTACCGCGAGCGCCCGGTGGACGCCCTGGCCGCCGCGCTGCTGCTGGAAGGCTGGCTGGCCGAAAACTCCGCAACTTCTTAAGCGAGGACCGCCGATGACCCTGCCCAACCCCGCCGAACTGCTGCCGAGGATGGCCAGCGACCTGCAAACCCACCTCAAGTCCCGCAACATCGCCGAGCCGCGCTACATCGGCATCCGCACCGGCGGCGTATGGGTGGCACAGGCCCTGCTGGAGCAACTCGGCGAGTCGAGCTCCATGGGCACCCTGGATGTGTCTTTCTACCGCGACGACTTCACCCAGAACGGCCTGCACCCGCAGGTGCGCCCGTCCGAACTGCCCTTCGAGATCGAAGGCCAGCATCTGGTGCTGATCGACGACGTACTGATGAGTGGACGCACGGTGCGCGCAGCCCTCAATGAGCTCTTCGACTACGGCCGCCCGGCCAGCGTAACCCTGGTCTGCCTGCTCGACCTCAACGCCCGGGAGCTGCCGATCCGCCCGGACGTGGTTGGCGCAACCCTGTCCCTGGGCGCCACGGAACGGGTAAAATTGCTCGGCCCCGCGCCGCTCACCCTCGAGCGTCAGGACCTCGCTTCACCCGCCTGACCCTTCCGATTTCTCGTAACCTTTCAGGGCCTGCCCCATGCCGACAGACGCCAAGCGCCCGCTGCAGCTCAACGACCAGGGCCAGCTGCGCCACTTCCTCTCGCTCGACGGTCTGCCCCGCGAGCTGCTGACGGAAATCCTCGACACCGCCGACTCCTTCCTCGAAGTTGGCGCCCGTGCGGTGAAGAAAGTCCCGCTGCTGCGCGGAAAGACGGTGTGCAACGTGTTCTTCGAGAACTCCACCCGCACCCGCACCACCTTCGAGCTGGCGGCACAACGCCTGTCCGCCGACGTCATCACCCTCAACGTCTCAACCTCCTCCACCAGCAAGGGCGAGACGCTGTTCGACACCCTGCGCAACCTGGAGGCGATGGCTGCCGACATGTTCGTGGTGCGCCATGCCGACTCCGGCGCCGCCCACTTCATCGCCGAGCACGTATGCCCGGACGTGGCCATCATCAACGGTGGCGACGGCCGCCACGCACACCCGACCCAGGGCATGCTCGACATGCTCACCATCCGTCGCCACAAGGGCAGCTTCGAGAACCTCTCGGTGGCCATCGTCGGCGACGTCCTGCACTCGCGTGTGGCCCGCTCGAACATGCTCGCCCTGCGTACGCTGGGCTGCCCGGACATCCGCGTGATCGGGCCGAAGACCCTGATCCCCGTAGGCGTCGAGCAGTATGGCGTGAAGGTCTACACCGACCTCGCCGAAGGCCTGAAGGGTGTGGACGTGGTGATCATGCTGCGCCTGCAGCGCGAACGCATGCAGGGCGGCCTGCTGCCCAGCGAAGGTGAGTTCTACAAGCTCTACGGCCTGAGTACCCAGCGCCTTGCCCTGGCCAAACCGGATGCCATCGTCATGCACCCCGGCCCGATCAACCGTGGCGTGGAAATCGAGTCCGCAGTGGCTGACGGTGCCCAGTCAGTGATCCTTAACCAGGTCACCTACGGCATCGCCGTGCGCATGGCGGTGCTCTCCATGGCCATGAGCGGGCAGGCCGCGCAACGCCAAATGAACCAGGAAGCCGAGGAGCTGAACTGATGCGTACCCATATCCTCGGCGCTCGCCTGATCGACCCGGCCAGCGGCCACGATCAAGTCACCGACCTCTTCCTCGAAAGTGGCAAGGTCGCCGCCATCGGCCAGGCCCCCGCCGGCTTCGAGGCGGACAAGACCCTCGACGCCAAGGGCCTCGTGGCCGCGCCCGGCCTGGTGGACCTGTCCGTCGCCCTGCGCGAACCCGGCTACAGCCGCAAGGGCAATATCGCCAGCGAAACCCTGGCCGCCGTCAGTGGAGGCGTGACCAGCCTCTGCAGCCCGCCCCTGACCCGCCCCGTGCTGGACACGCCCGCCGTCGCCGAGCTGATCCTCGACCGCGCCCAGGAAGCCGGCCACGCCAAGGTCTTCCCCATCGGCGCCCTGACCAAGGGCCTGGCCGGCGAGCAGCTGTCCGAACTGGTGGCCCTGCGCGACGTAGGCTGCGTGGCCTTTGGCAATGGCCTGGCCACCTTCGCCAACAACCGCGTCCAGCGCCGCGCGCTGGAGTACGCGGCCACCTTCGACCTGACCGTGGTTTTCCACTCCCAGGACGCCTCCCTGGCCGAGGGCGGCCTGGCCCATGAAGGCCCTACCGCTAGCTTCCTCGGCCTGGCCGGTATCCCGGAAACCGCCGAGACCGTGGCCCTCGCCCGCGACCTGCTGCTGGTGGAACAGAGCGGTGTGCGTGCCCACTTCAGCCAGATCACCAGCGCCCGTGGCGCCGAGATGATCGCCCAGGCCCAGGCCCGGGGCCTGCCGGTGACCGCCGACGTGGCCATGTACCAGCTGATCCTGACCGATGAGGCGCTGATCGATTTCTCCAGCCTCTATCACGTGCAACCGCCGCTGCGTACCCGCGCCGACCGCGACGGCCTGCGTGAAGCCGTGAAGAGCGGCGTGATCTCCGCCATCGCCAGCCATCACCAGCCCCACGAGCCGGATGCCAAGCTCGCACCCTTCGGTGCCACTGAACCTGGCATCAGCAGCGTGGAACTGCTGCTGCCACTGGCCATGACCCTGGTTCAGGATGGTCTGCTCGATCTGCCCACTCTGCTCGCCCGCCTCACCGCCGGCCCGGCCCGCAGCCTGCGCCTGCCTGCCGGCCGACTCGCCGTTGGTGCTCCGGCGGATGTGGTGCTGTTCGATCCCCAGGCGTCGACCCTCGCCGGGGAAACCTGGAACTCCAAGGGCGACAACTGCCCCTTCATCGGCCACTGCCTGCCGGGCAAGGTGCGCTACACCCTGGTGGACGGCCGGATCATCTTCCAGGCCTGATCCCGCTACACGAAACAGCCCGCTATCCAGCGGGCTGTTTCTTAAGCGCTCGAGTGGATCAACACGACTCGATGCAGTTTCGCCGCTGCTTGGCGCGATAGAGACCTTCGTCCAGGCGCTTGAGCAGGGACTCGATTCCCTCCCCAGCCTGCATGGCGGCCACCGAGAAGCTGGCGGTCAGCCCTGACGGCAGGCCCGGATCAGCGCTCCCCACCAACAGCCGCAGGCGCTCAGCCAGTAGCAGCGCCGCGCCCTGGTCGGTGTCAGGCAACAGGGCAATGAACTCTTCACCACCCCAGCGGGCGAAACAATCCTCTTCCCGCAGCGCCGCGCGCACGATGCGACTGACAGCCACCAGAGCACGATCGCCGATCTGGTGGCCATGGTTATCGTTGATGCGCTTGAAGTGATCCAGATCGAACATCAGCAACGCCGTGGCATGCCCGTGGCGCTGAAAGCGCTGCCACTCGCTGTGGAGGTTGCGTTCGAAGTGTCGGCGATTGGAAATCTGGGTCAGGGGGTCGGTCTCGCTGAGACGCATGGCTGTCGCCACCTGCTGGGCGAGCGCTTCATTGGCCTGGCGCAAGGCCTCGGTTCGCGCGTCCACCAGGGCCTCCAGCGTGCGATTGAGGTCCTGGAGCTCGTCGTTCTTGCGCTGCAATTCCAGGGTGGCCATCTTGCGCCGGTGGATATTCCGGTGGGCGCCAATCATCCGCGTTGGCTTACCCGTCTCGTCGAATTCGACGAAGCGCCCGTGGTCACTGACCCACAGGTAGCTGCCATCACGGCAGCGGCAGCGGTAGTCCTCGGCATAGATCAGGCTTGCGCCGTCCAGGTAGGCCTGGAAGTTGCGCATAACTCGCTCGAAATCCCCGGGATGAATCACCGATCTCCATGTATCCACATCTTCCGGCAAGCTGTCAGGGGGGTAGCCGAGCATGGAATACCAGCCGGGACTGCGCTTGACGTGGTTGGTGCGGATATTCCAGTCCCAGATACCATCGCTGACGATATCCAAGGCGAAGCGCAGGGTACGCTCGATCTCTTCGCGGGTGGTGCCGTAGCAGTGGTCGAGGGGCTCTAGCTTGTCCATAAGCTTCCTTGCGGGTCGGCGACCCGGTTGGGACCTCTGTGCGGGCCGTGGCCCGCGCGCTGCAAACGTGTGCGCCCTGGCCTCAGGCCTGGATGGTCGACGCCGGGTTGATTACCCGACCGAGACCCAGGTTGCGCAGGGCGAGATGCAGCGAGCTGTGGATAACCTGCGGGTTGTCGATAGCCAGCAGTTGCGCCAGCAATTCCCTGGCCTTGCTCATGGTGACCTGGCGCAGTAACCACTTCACTTTCGGCAGGTTGGTAGCATTCATCGACAGGCTGTCGAAGCCCATGGCCAGCAGCAGCACGGCAGCCGCCGGATCACCGGCCATCTCGCCACAGATGCTCACCGGCTTGCCCTCGGCGTGCGCGTCATCCACTACCTTCTTCAGCGCCTGGAGCACCGCCGGGTGCAGGTAGTCGTAAAGGTCAGCCACGCGCGGGTTGTTGCGGTCCACGGCGAGCAGGTACTGAGTCAGGTCGTTGGACCCCACCGAGAGGAAGTCGACCTGGCGCGACAGCTCCTTGGTCTGGTACACCGCAGCGGGAATCTCGATCATCACGCCGACAGGCGGCATAGGGATGTCCACCCCTTCGTCGCGCACTTCGCCCCAGGCGCGGTGGATCAGGTGCAATGCTTCTTCCAGCTCATGGGTCCCGGAAATCATCGGCAGCAGGATCTTCAGGTTGTCCAGGCCTTCGCTGGCCTTGAGCATGGCACGCACCTGGACCAGGAAGATCTCCGGGTGGTCGAGGGTGACACGGATACCGCGCCAGCCGAGGAAGGGGTTGCTTTCCTTGATCGGGAAATAGGACAGCGCCTTGTCGCCGCCGATGTCCAGGGTGCGCATGGTCACCGGCAGCGGATGGAAGGCGGCGAGCTGCTCGCGATAAATGGCGAGCTGCTCCTTTTCGCTGGGGAAGCGCTCGTTGATCATGAACGGCACTTCGGTGCGGTACAGGCCCACGCCTTCGGCGCCACGCTCCTGGGCGCGGGTCACGTCAGCGAGCAGGCCGGTGTTGACCCAGAGCGGCATGCGGTAACCGTCGAGGGTTTCGCAGGGCAGGCTGCGCAGCGCCTCCAGGCCCTTGACCAGCTGGCGGTCTTCCTCCACCACGTCGCTGTACTGCTTGCGCAGCTCGACCGAGGGGTTGGTGAAGACTTCGCCGTGGTAGCCGTCGACGATCATCTCGATGCCGTCGACCTTGGAGTACGGCAGGTCGACCACGCCCATCACGGTGGGGATACCCATGGCGCGGGCGAGGATGGCGACGTGGGAGTTGCCCGACCCCAGTACCGAGACAAGGCCCACCAGCTTGCCCTCCGGCACTTCGCCGAGCATGGCCGGGGACAGCTCCTCGCTGACCAGGATGGTGTTCTCCTGGTAGACCAGGTTCTGCTTGCGCTCCTCCTGCAGGTAGGCGAGCAGGCGGCGGCCGAGGTCCCTGACGTCGGAGGCACGCTCGCGCAGGTAGGCGTCGTCCATCAACTCGAAGCGGGTGACGTGCTCCAGCACCACCTGGCGCAACGCACCCTGGGCCCACTGGCCGGTGCGGATAACGCGCTTGACCTCCAACCCCATGGAGGCGTCGTCGAGCATCATCAGGTAGACGTCGAACAGCGCCCGCTCCTCGGGACGCAGCTGGGTCTCGAGCTTGCTCGAGAGACGACGCATGTCCGCGCGCACGGCTTCCAGGGCCTGCTTGAAACGCTCGACCTCGGCCTCGATGTCGTCGACCGTGCGATCCGGCACCACATCAAGATCAGCTGGCGGCAAAACCACCACGGCCTTGCCCACGGCCGCACCGGGAGAACCCGGCACGCCGACAAACTTGGCTTCCTGGATGCCCTTGCCCTGGCGGCCCAGGCCGCGAATGGACCCCGTGGCCTCGGCATGGGCGATGACGCCGGCGAGTTGCGCGCTCATGGTGACGAGGAAGGCTTCTTCGCCCTCGTCGAACTGACGGCGCTCCTTTTGCTGCACCACCAGTACGCCCATCACCCGACGGTGGTGGATGATCGGCGCGCCGAGGAAGGAGGCGAAGCGCTCTTCACCGGTTTCGGCGAAGTAGCGGTAACGAGGGTGATCGGCGGCGTGCTCGAGGTTCAGCGGCTCTTCACGGGTGCCCACCAGGCCGACGAGGCCTTCGTTGGGGGCCATGCTGACCTTGCCAATGGAGCGTTTGTTCAGGCCTTCGGTGGCCATGAGCACGAAACGGTTGGTCTCCGGATCCAGCAGGTAGACCGAGCAGACCTGGCTACCCATGGCCTCCTTGACCCGTTGCACAATGATCGCCAACGCCGCCTTCAGATCCTTGGCGGCGTTCACTTCCTGGACGATCTTGCGCAGCGTGTTGAGCATGGCTAGGCAGCCTTTCTCCGGGTCAGTCTTGCGCCAGGAGGCGCGGTGCTAGTTCCTTGAGGGCTCGGCGATAGACTTCACGTTTGAAGGTCACCACCTGACCCAACGGGTACCAGTAACTGACCCAGCGCCAGCCATCGAACTCGGGCTTGCCGGTCAGGTCCATCCGTACCTTGTTCTCGTCCGACTGCAAACGCAGCAGGAACCACTTCTGTTTCTGGCCGATGCACAGCGGTTGGCTGTTGGTGCGCACCAGGCGTTGGGGCAGACGATAGCGCAACCAGCCGCGAGTGCAGGCAAGAATCTTCACATCCTGCTCTTCCAGACCAACTTCTTCGTTCAATTCCCGGAAAAGAGCCTCTTCAGGCGTCTCCCGCGGATTGATCCCGCCTTGCGGGAACTGCCAGGCATCCTGATTGATACGCCGGGCCCAAAGCACCTGCCCGACATCATTGGCGAGAATGATGCCGACATTTGGGCGAAAACCATCGGAATCGATCACGGCACTCAACCTCGCAAACGCATGTTCCGGCATTGTTCCATAAAGGCCGCAAACGCAGCAATGCGAGCCTTTCGCGCAATGGGCAGCCCCCACGAAAGCAGCTATTCTGGCCGCCCTCCGAAGCGCTGCAGTAAGGAACGACGACGTGCGCCTGGCTCTATTCGACCTCGATAACACACTGCTGGCCGGTGACAGCGACCATGCCTGGGGCGACTACCTGTGCGAGCGCGGCATCCTCGACGGAATTGCCTACAAGGCGCGCAACGATGAGTTCTATCAGGACTACCTGGCTGGCCGCCTGAACATCCAGGACTACCTGAACTTCAGCCTGGATATCCTCGGCCGCACGGAAATGGCTCAACTCGACCAGTGGCACCGCGAATTCATGCGCGACTGCATCGAACCCATCATCCTGCCCAAGGCCGAAGCCCTTCTGGCCGAGCACCGCGCCGCCGGCGACAAGCTGCTGATCATCACGGCCACCAACCGCTTCGTCACCGCCCCCATCGCCCAGCGCCTGGGCGTCGAAACCCTGCTGGCCACCGAGTGCGAAATGGCCGACGGCCGCTACACCGGGCGCACCACCGACGTGCCCTGCTTCCGCGAAGGCAAGGTAACCCGCCTGGCACGCTGGCTCGCAGAAAACCGTCTCAATCTGGATGACAGCAGCTTCTATAGCGACTCGCTGAACGACCTGCCGCTGCTGGAGCAGGTGACCTATCCGGTCGCCGTGGACCCGGACCAGAAGCTGCGCGCCGAAGCGGAACGACGCGGCTGGCCAGTGATGTCCCTGCGCGGCTAGAGCGGCTTGACCACCATCAGCACGTAAACCGCCACCAACAGCACCAGCGCCACGACCGCCAGCCAGCAGCGCAATGCCACATGGCCAGCAACCTGCGAGGCGATGGGTTCGCCGTCTCGCAACGCCCGGCGCGCCAGATTGCGGATGCGCACCTGCAGCCACAGGAGCGGCAGCCAGCAGAGTGCCGACAGCAGGTAAAGCCCGGCACTCCAAAGCAGCCAAAGCTGCCCCAAGGGCCAGCCCCCCACCTTGGCAAGGGCCAGGCCACTCAACGGCAGCAATACGGCGGAGCTGCCGATGAACCAGATTTCCAACCTCACCAGCGAGGAGAAGGTGGCGGCTAACTGCTGAAGTTCACCGCATTTCCACGCACGACGGGCGAAGAACAGCCCAGCCAATGCCGTACCGAGAAGCACGGCGGCCAGCAGGCCATGGGCGGTCTTGAGCAGGAAGTAGAGAGTCATGCCTGGAGCGAGCACCGCATCAGAGCGGCTTGGCCAGCATCAGCGCCAGCACGGACAAGAACAGCAACAGGCCGATCAGGCCATAGGCGGCGCCGAACTTGAGACTGCGCTGCGCTGCGGCCGACGCCGCGCCGCCTTCGGCCAGGGCCTGTTCACGCAGCTTCGCGACGCGACCGAACAGGAGCAGCCAGGCAATGCAACCAAACAGATAGAGGATGGCCCCACCCAGCAGCCAGGTCTGGCCCAACGGCAGTCCGGCCAAGCTGACCATCCACCAGCCACTGACCGGCAGAGAAACCGCAGCCAGGATCAACAGCGGCACACCGATCAGCAGAATGCGTCGCAGACTCAGGCCGATCAGCGCTGAGTCGCCGGAGCGGAAGCTGCGCCGGCCATACCAGGCCAGCCCTGCCAGGCCACCGAAGAACAGCAGCGTGGCCAGGCCGTGGAGAATGCGGAACAGGAGGTAGTTTTCCATGGAACAGGTCCTTGTCAGCTTGAGCGGCTGCCAGAAAGCCTAGCAGCAGCCCGTTCCTGCGCCCCAGCGCCAGTCTCAGCCGAGGAAGAGTTGATAGGCCGGGTTGTCGCTCTCATCCCAATAGGGGTAGCCGATCTCGTCCAGTGCGGCATGCACCAGGGAACGCTCCTCGAGCGGCACCTGCAAGCCAGCGACAACGCGGCCGTCGGCAGCGCCGTGGTTGCGGTAGTGGAACATCGTGATGTTCCAGCGCCCGCCGAGTTTGTTGAGGAAGTTGAAAAGCGCGCCTGGACGCTCGGGGAACTCGAAGCGGAACACCATCTCGTCACTGATGCGTACCGCATGGCCGCCAACCATGTGGCGGATATGCAGCTTGGCCAGCTCGTTGTCGGTCAGGTCCAGCACCGGGAAGCCCTGGCCGCGCAGATTCTCCACCAGCACCGCGCGAGGGTCGGTTTCCGGGTGGGTCTGCACACCAACGAAGATGTGCGCCTCGGCGTCGGTATTGTAGCGATAGTTGAATTCGGTGATCTGGCGCTTGCCAATGGCCTCGCAGAAGGCCTTGAAGCTGCCCGGTCGCTCCGGGATGGTCACGGCGATAATGGCTTCGCGTTTCTCGCCCAGTTCGGCGCGCTCGGCCACGTGACGCAGGCGGTCGAAGTTGATGTTGGCACCGGAGTCGATGGCTACCAGGGTCTGGTCACGCACGCCTTCGCGCTCCACGTAGCGCTTGATCCCGGCAACGGCGAGGGCACCGGCGGGCTCGGTGATGGAGCGGGTATCGTCGTAGATGTCCTTGATCGCCGCGCAGATCTCGTCCGTGCTGACGGTGATCACTTCATCCACGTACTGCTTGCAGATGTCGAAGGTGTGCTGGCCGATTTGCGCAACGGCAACGCCATCGGCAAACAGCCCGACCTGGCTGAGCACCACGCGTTCACCAGCGGCCATGGCGGCCTGCAGGCAGTTGGAGTCGTCCGGCTCGACGCCAATCACCTTCACCTCGGGGCGCAGGTATTTGACGAAGGCTGCAATACCGGCCACCAGGCCGCCGCCACCCACCGGCACGAAGATGGCGTCCAGACGCCCCGGGTGCTGGCGGAGGATCTCCATGGCCACGGTGCCCTGGCCAGCGATCACTTCCGGGTCATCGTAGGGGTGGATGTAGACGTAGCCCTTCTCCTCCACCAGTTTCAGCGAGTGGGCCAGGGCGTCGGGGAAGGCATCGCCATGCAACACCACCTTGCCGCCGCGGGCGCGTACGCCCTGCACTTTCAGCTCCGGAGTGGTGCGCGGCATCACGATGGTGGCCTTGATGCCCAGTTCACGAGCCGCCAGGGCCACGCCCTGGGCATGGTTGCCGGCCGATGCGGTGACCACGCCGCGGGCCAGCTCCTCGGGGGTCAACTGGGCCATCTTGTTGTAAGCCCCGCGGATCTTGAAGGAATAGACCGGCTGCAGGTCCTCGCGCTTGAGGAGAATCTGGTTGCCCAGGCGCTCGGTGAGCTGGCGGGCAGACTGCAGCGGGGTTTCCACGGCGACGTCGTAGACGCGCGAGGTCAGGGTCTTCTTCACGTATTCTTCGAGCATCGGGTTTCACTGGCGGGCGCTTCACGGAAGCCGCGAGTCTACCGCAGGGATTCGTCGGGCGACCACAGAGAATGCAGGGTTTTGCCCCGCCGACCGGCTATAATTCGCTCCTTCGACTCCCCCCAATCGGACCTCCACAGCATGACCCAGGACCAGCTCAAGCAGGCCGTCGCCCAGGCCGCCATCGACTTCATCCTCCCCAAGCTCGATGAGAAGAGCATCGTCGGCGTCGGCACCGGCTCCACGGCCAACTTTTTCATCGACCTGCTGGCCCGACACAAGATGGCCTTCGACGGTGCAGTCGCCAGCTCCGAAGCCACCGCCCAGCGCCTGAAGGGCCATGGCATCCCGGTATACGACCTGAACAGCGTCAGTGACCTCGAGTTCTATGTCGATGGCGCTGACGAGAGCAACGAGCGGCTCGAACTGATCAAGGGCGGCGGCGCCGCGCTGACCCGCGAGAAGATCGTTGCCGCGGTGGCCAAGACCTTTATCTGCATCGCCGACGAGAGCAAGCTGGTTCCGCTGCTCGGCGCCTTCCCACTGCCGGTGGAAGTCATCCCCATGGCCCGCAGCCATGTCGCCCGCCAACTGGTGAAGCTGGGCGGTGATCCGGTCTACCGTGAAGGCGTGCTGACCGACAACGGCAACATCATCCTTGATGTATACAACCTGCAGATCGACAGCCCGGTAAAGCTGGAAGAGCAGATCAACAACATCGTCGGCGTGGTCACCAACGGCCTGTTCGCCGCCCGCCCGGCCGACCTGCTGCTGCTCGGCACCAAGGATGGCGTGAAGAGCCTCACCGCCTGACATCGCCTCCCGGCCTGCGGGAAACCGTCTAGATTTGTTGGCTACGGCGCCCGTCGGCGCCGTCCAATGCCACCGGATCAGGAGACGCCCCATGGCCGGGAAATTCCACCTGAAGAAGGCCAATGATGGCCAGTTCCACTTCAATCTCAACGCCGGCAACGGCGAGACCATCCTCACCAGCGAGCTGTACAAGGCCAAGGATTCTGCCTTGAACGGCATCGAATCAGTGCGCAAGAACGCAATTCGTGACGGCGCCTTCGAGAGCAAGACTGCCAGTAACGGCAAGTTCTACTTCGTGCTCAAGGCCACCAACGGCCAGATCATCGGCCAGAGCCAGATGTACGCCAGTGCCGCCAGCGCCAGCGCAGGCATCGACTCGGTGAAGAACAACGCCCCGGATGCCAACCTCAACGACGAAAGCTGATCAGTCACGTGCCACCTTGCGGAACGCGTAGAAGAGGTTCGGTTCGCTGACCAGGTAGAGGTTGCCATGGTTGTCCATGGCAACCCCCTCCGCTTGTGGCACCCCGCGCTGCAAGCCGTGCATGCCACGTAGCAGCGACAGCGTGCTGATTGGGCGCCCATCGGCATTCAGCTCCAGTACCAGCCGCGACTCGTCCGACAGCGCCAACAAGTGGCCGCTGCGCTCATCGTATTGCAGGCTGGAAAGGTCGCGCACGAAGAGGCGGGCATCGCGCTTTGGATCATCCACCACATGCACCGCGAACGGCTTGTCCGGATTGGTATGGGGGAAGCCGTGGATCTCATAGATGCGCACCGGGTCGCGCTCCTTGGCCACGAACAGGCGCTGCCCGACGGAATCGTAGGCCAAGCCCTCAAAGCCCTTGTTGCCGGAGAGACCGATGCCCAGGGACAACTGCTGCGACTGGCTGGCGTCGATGGACGCAGTGTTCTCGTCGACCCGTACCTTGATGAGGCGCTGCAGGCGCTCGTCGGTAATCACGTAGACGCCCTTGCTGATGTACTCGATGGCCTCTGGGTCACCGAAACCCACCAACTGGATGCGGCGAATCAAGTGTCCGTCCAGTGACAGCTCGATGATCTCCGGACTCTGGTTGGTAACGGTGAACAAGCTGTGTCGATCAGGATCGTAGGTCAGCGCGGAGACATCGTCCGAAAGGCCCTCGATGGGCTTGGCCTCGATGGCCACCCGGTAGTCCGGCAGCCAGATGGAGCGATCCTGCCATTCGGAGGCGTGGCGCCATTCTTGCAATACGAAAAGGCCGCGTTCGAAAAGCCGGAACTGCTGGGCGGCAACACCGAGCAGCACCATCAGCAGCACCAGAAAAGCGCTGACCAGGCGCCACGGGGTCAGGAATGAACGCATCGATCAGGACTCTGGAATTCAGGACGCGGCGAAGGATACAGAGGGCACCGGACTTCTACCTGAATTGAAGCTTAAAGCCCGGGCACATGCAGGAAGGACGTTACAAAAGGGGACGGACATGGGCACCTCGCTGCTACCGGAAGAGCGCGCACTCACCACCTTGCACACCATCGCCCTGGCCGTGGCCACCCTGGCCAGCAGCGGCATCGACCGTGCTCGCCTGCTGGACGGCAGCGGTGTTGCCTGCGCTGACCTCGACACCCCCGAAAAGCTCATTAGCCACACCCAGGAATTACGCGTCTTCGCCAACGCCCTGGCCTGCACGCGGGACCCGGCGCTGGGCTTGTCCCTCGGCCTGCGCATGCACGTTTCGGCCTACGGCATGCTTGGCTACACCATGCTCGCCAGCCGCACCCTGCGCGACGCCCTCACGCTGGCGCTCGGCCATCCAGCACTGCTGGGCACCTACTTCAAGCTGAGCCTGGAAGTCGATGGCGACGAGGCATGCCTGGCGGCCAGCGGCTATCGCTACGCGCCAGAGCTGACGGTGTTCAACAGCGAACTCTGCCTGACCTCGCTCCTCACCGTAGTGCAGGACCTGCTTGGCGAGGGCATCCATCCAACGCGGGTCTGCCTGGCTTATCGACCGCCCCTGCACGCTGCCAGTTACGAAAAGATGCTCGGCTGCCCGATAGAGTTCGGCGCCTCTCGCAATGCCCTGTGCTTCGACGCGGTCCTGCTGGATCGAACCTTGCCACTGAGTGACCCGGTGACCTGCCACTACGGCCTGCAGCAGTGCCTGAAACTGAACGCTCAGCTCAACAGTCGCCACGACGTACTCGACCAGATTCGCCACCACCTGGCCGGCAATCTGCGCGAAGCCTGCGACCTGGATAGCGTGGCGCGCCAGTTGCACCGCTCTGAACGCACCCTGCGACGCCACCTGCAGCAGCTGAACACCAGCTTCCAACGCCTGCTGGACGAGGTGCGCTACGACAAGGCGCGCCAACTGCTGGTGCAGACCGACCTGCCGATCTACCTGATCGCCGAGCAACTCGGCTACAGCGAAACCGCGAGCTTCCGCCATGCCTTCCAGCGCTGGAGCGGGCAGTCGCCTAGCCTGTACCGGCGCTAGGCTCAATCATCTTGTAGGGGCGAATTCTCATTGGCTATGTCTGCATTGCGTGTTGCAGGCAGCTGTATTGCCCGTAGGAGCTGGCTTGCCAGCGAATGGCCCCGTTTCGCTGGCAAGCCAGCTCC